>NZ_JBSRZW010000041.1:0-18809 GCF_054058015.1 Thermostichus sp. MS-CIW-30 | reverse complement strand
TGGGGCTGTCGTAAACCAGCCTAGAGGTCCGTGGTTGGCTTGCCAACTGCAGGGCTACCGTTCGCGCCAGCGGGCCGGAGGCCTTAAGCCCGCCCCGTACTGCGAAGCAGTCAGGGCCGGGTAGTTTACTGCCAGCTTTTTGCGCTTCTTGGCCATGAAAGCGAGATCCTTAGCCCAGGAGGTTGACGGGCCGACTCAGTTGGATCCCTTGCGAGAGCTGGGGTTGAACTTGTGGGGGATCCTCACTTGGCCAATTTCCTTGGGGCTGGTCGTCTTCTCCTGCTGGGTGCTGTATCGATTTGGCCCCAGCCTGCGCCGACCCCAAATCCCGATTTGGCCGGGGGCCATCGTGGCCAGCCTACTGTGGGTTGGGGTGTCGTGGGGGTTGCGGATTTACGTGGAGCACTTTGGGCAGTTCAACCAAGTCTACAGGGCGGTGGGGGCGGTTATTGTGCTGCTGCTCTGGGTTTGGCTCACTTCCTTGGCGCTGCTGTTTGGGGATCAGAGCAACATCGCCCTCTACCAGGCGCAAAAATGGATTGAAGAACGGGATCCCTAGCCCTTACTCCAAATCCGAGTCATGGATGCAGACGGAAATTCTCTCGCCCACTCCTGAGCACATTGCCGTAGCGGCGGCAGCCTTGCTGCGGGGCCAGTTGGTGGCCATCCCCACGGAGACGGTTTACGGCCTGGCGGGCCATGGCTTGGATGAGCAGGCAGTGGCGAACATTTTTGCCGCCAAGGAGCGCCCCCGCTTCGATCCCCTGATCCTGCATCTGCCGGCTGGGGTGACCCTAGAGCAATTGCAGGGGTGGCTGGTGGACGTGTCGGCTTTTACTCCCGCCGCTCGCGCTCTGCTGGGATCCCTGATCGACACCTTCTGGCCGGGGCCCCTAACCTTGGTGCTGCCCAAGTGTCCCACCGTGCCGGATCTGGTGAGCAGCGGGTTGCCTACTGTTGCCCTGCGGGTGCCTGCTCACCCGGTGGCTCAAGCTTTGTTGCAGGCGGTGCAAACCCCTCTGGCTGCCCCCAGTGCCAATCGCTTTGGCCGCATCAGCCCCACCTCAGCCCAGGCCGTCTATGCAGAGTTGGGAGGGCGGATCCCTTACATCTTGGATGGGGGAGAGTGTGCCGTGGGCCTGGAGTCCACCGTGCTAAAGCTCAGCCCCGAAGGGATCCCAACGCTGCTGCGCCCAGGAGGGATCCCACTGGAAGCCCTGGAGGCCCACCTGGGGTTGCCCATCCGGTTGCCCCCAGAACAGGCCCCCAAGGATGGCACAACGGGCCCGCCAGAAGCGCCGGGACGACTGAGCAGCCACTATGCCCCCAGTAAGCCCCTCCGGCTTTTGCCCACCCCTTTTGCCCAGCTTCAGCCCGGCGATTGGCAACAGGTGCAGCACCTGACAACCGGTCATTCCCACCTGGGCATCCTCAGCTTTGCCACGGATCCGCAGGCTCTGCTGAACACCCTCTCCCGCCATTGGCCGGGGATCACGTTCAGTTTGGAGTGTTTGGGTTCGGATCCCAAGGCAGCCGCCCGCGCCCTCTTTGCCAGCCTGCGCCGCCTGGATGAGGGAGATGCTACGCTCCTGCTGGCAGAGCCCCCACCCATCTCGACGGGGTTGGGCTATGCGATGATGGATCGGCTACGCCGGGCCAGCAGCCTGTCGCGTTAGCGTCGCTTAGCGATATGGAACTCTCCCCCCTCGTTGCCATCGTAATGGGCAGCGATTCCGATTTGCCCACCCTTGCACCTGCCGCCCAGGTGTGTGAGGAGTTTGGGATCCCTTACCAGATGCAGATCCTCAGCGCCCATCGCACCCCCGAGGCCATGGTAGAGTTTGCCCGCCGCGCCCATACCCAAGGGATCCGCGTCATTATTGCCGGGGCAGGGGGAGCAGCCCATTTGCCGGGGATGGTGGCCTCTCTCACCCCTCTGCCGGTGATCGGGGTGCCGGTGCTCAGCCCATCCCTGCAGGGGATCGACTCCCTGTACTCAATTGTGCAAATGCCCAAAGGGATCCCGGTGGCCACGGTGGCCATTGGCAACGGCTACAACGCGGGTCTGTTGGCGGTGCAGATCCTAGCCAGTGGGGATCCCGATCTGCTCCGGCGGGTGATCGCCTATCGGGAAAGCCTAAAACAGGCGGTGCAGGAGAAAAACGACCAGTTGCAAACCCAAGGGTGGAAAGCCTACCTCGACTCTATAAAGCATAAGAGCATAATTTAAGGAGCGTTGATCTATCTTGCCGCTTGCAAAGGGTCAGGTGCGACAGAGTTTTGGGAGTTGCCATCGGTGAAGCATCAATCGGGTCGCCCTTCTTCCGGCCAGGGATCCTGGTCAGAGTATCTGCAGCGGGTGGGGCGTGGGGCAGTGGAGACGGGATCCCAAGTTGCTCTGTGGATCCTATCGGGGCCGCAGTGGCGGGTTTTGGCTCTGTCGGCCTTGGCGTTGGCAGGGTTGGCCTTCTGGAATGGGCGGCTGGCGCTCTCTCTGGGGGTGGGCACCTTGGTGATGTTGGGGCTACAGGGGGTGCGCAGCCCTGAGTTCAACCGCCGCTGGCAGGAGTGGCAAGCTTGGTTTCGGCAGGCGGATCGCTGGCTTTTGCTGGCAATTGGTTCGGGAGCAGCCGCCACCTTGGGCACCTACACCCTCATCTCCATCTGGGCAGAATCCACCCAACGCTGGCTGGCCACCGGTGCCATTCTACAGGGATTGGCCACTCTAGCCTTGTTGTCGCTGCTGTTTGGGGAGTGGCTCAGGGGCCGACAAGAGCGGCAACGGTCTCAATTGGAGCGCGACCTCAGCGACATTGCTTCTCCCGATCCCTTCCGACGGCTGGCGGGCGTTCGCCGCTTGCAGAGCTTAATGTCCCACCTGGATCCCGAGCAAACCCGGCTGGCGGTGGATTATCTGCGGTTGGCCCTCGACCAAGAGACGGTAGCGGTTGTGCGGGAAGCCCTGCTGGAGGCCCTACAGGGATGGGGGATCCTGCGCCGCCTCAACGATTTGACCAATCTCAAACACCCCAGCAGGGATCCCTCTTCAAACTAAGATAACGGCTGTCTTGGTCCTCAAGGGTTTGACTGGGATGATAAATTCAGTCCCTTGGGCAATCCGCCAAATAGATTGCTCACCTCAGGTTTAGCTAAACCGCCGAGAAGCCCCGCGCTGTATGCGTAGCAACCCTGCGGGAAGCTAGCTACAGGGTCGGGAGTATGTTACGCGGCATACCCCCTTTCCATCTAGGCTCAGGCTTGTCCCTCTGCCGCCAGCCCTATTGCAAAAAGCTTGCTTGGAGCTGGCCTGCAAGGAAGGCTAGAATCTTTTACTATGGGTAATCCTCTCCAGCCGCTCCCTTAGCCGCACTGTGCCAGCATGTATACCATTTCCGACTTTGACCGCCTGATCCAGTTTCTCCCAGTGGAGATCCGCTCTGAAGTGCAGATCGAGATCGGCACCCCTGACCAGTCTCGGGTTGTGCAGCCGTTGTGGCGCTTCCCCTGGCAAAAGTACTCTCGCTTTGCCATTGACCTCAGCCGTTGGCAGAAGCTGAGCCCTGACCAGCAGAAGATCTACTTCTTGCGAGAAGCGGTGATGGCCACAGAGCTGGCTTTGGGGGATAACTGGTCGGCGTTGTTGCTGTATCCCGCCTTGATCGGGGCCGGCAGCATGGGCATTTTGGTAGAGCTGCAGATGGGAGATAACCTCGGCGTTGGCTTAGCAGCAGGCTTGGCCGCGTCAGCGGTGTTTCTGTTGCGCAAAGCGGAGAAGGGCCAGAAGGCCCAGGTAGCAGCCGACGAGTTTGCCGTGCGCTATGCCTCCCAGAATGGCTACAGCTCCGAGCAAGCTGCTGCTATCTTGCTGAGCGCGCTGCAGCAGGTGGCCATCCTCGAAGATCGCGTCAAGAACGACTACGACACCACCATGCGCCGCCGCAACCTGGAGTTTTTGGCGCAGCGGGGCCTGGGATCCGGCACCTTGACCATCAATCCTAAGTACCGCAACAAAGGCCAGAGCTCCAACCCCGGCCCCAATCCTTACCAAAACCCCTTCCAGCGCTGAGGCCTCTCAAAGCTAGTTAGGGATTGACTGGGCTTATTCTTCGTCCTCTTCCAACTCTGGAAGCTCCTCAGTTGGGGTAGACTTGATCGCCTCATCTTCTACAATCACAATTTCTGTATCGGGGCTGTAATACCGACGCACATCCCACTCCGTAATCCAGCGGCGAATAATTGACCGCACAGTGGTTGTGCTGTAGAGCTCAGGAAGCTGTGGCAGCGATGGGCGTACCCAATCGGGATAAGCTTTCTGGTAGAGATCCGCTACCCTATGCCACATGGATTGAATGGCCTCGCGGGCTTCTAAGCAGGAACAGAGAGGGGTAGCTTGGCTAATAGCCTCCATGCCGGCCTTTACGACTTCCTCAGACATATGCTTCTGGAGAGCTATCTTAGGTGCTTTCTCCCAATCTCCTTTTTCTTGTAGAATGACCCTCTCGAAATCGCGGGTTACTGCTCCTACGAAAACCAGCGGAGCTTTCTTTATTTCTTCAGGCAGGGTTGTTGTACCAAACAAGTGCCCAAGAACGCGGTACGACTTGACCCGCTGAAGAAGACTGTACTGGGCAATAAGCTCAATCTCATCCACCAAAACCACCAAGCCCCCAAACCCTATGGCCCGACATAGCTGGGCACAGAAGGCCAGGCGCTGCCAGTGTAGGCTTTCTGCAGGGGGTAGCTTGCCAATGGGATAAGCACCTGCCAAGCCGTGATCCCGTAGGCTTCGCCTTACCTCTGAGGACTTCAGAGTGGGCTCACCAGCCCAAAAGCGGACAATGGCGTCTAGCTTCTCGTCATCGCCTCCTAACCTTTGGTACAGAGCCAAGGTGGCCGGCCACCAGCCTGACCCAAACTGCCACTGGTTAACCCAAAGCTGGAACTTCTGGAAAGAAGGCGAGGAGTACTGTAAAGAAGGCGAGGAGTACTGTAGCCGGGCTGCCATGCCTTGGATCCCACGCTCAACCATGTCAGGGAGCTCGACCTGGGCAAGGAGGCGGGGAATCAGGCGATTGGGGTTACCGAGGGGCAACTCTTTGGAGACGACAACTAGGGAGGTGGCAAAATTATTCTTCCTTGCTCGCTCCTGCAGGGTTAGTAGAAGATGGGACTTGCCTGTCCCAAAATCCCCCTTTATCAGCATTCCTGCAGGGCCTGAACTAGCACCCTTGCACAGCTCTTGAAAACGCTCCTCAATCTGACACTGCCAAGAGCCAAGTTCTGCAACTGCGAACCGGTTAGGAACGCCATTTCGTAGGGCTTCAATGGCCCGCCTAGCTGCAATCGCTACATTCATAGAAGCTGCACCATAGCTGTGCATGGATTAGGCTTTTGAAGAGAAGAAACCTCATTCTCAATTCGAGTTTGCAAAGCTCGATATCTATGATAAGACAGACGCTCAGATTCAATAAACTCTGGAGGAGCTAAGAAAATTAACACAGTTTTTTCTAGTTCACTCTCCGCATCGATAAACTCACGCAAAGTCTCGTAGAGCTCAAGGATTTGTCGACTGGTAAAGTTAGGGCGTCCACTGGGGGTCCGCTCGTAGTAGTGAAGCAAGCTGACAAGGACTGCTACTAAGCCGGATCGTCGTGTAAATAGTCTTAAGAAAGAAAGTAGAATCTCTCGAGCATTTGTCCTGTCAATCTTTCGAAAAATAGCCGCTTCACGCACCCGGCTGATAGAGCTCAGCGTACCTTTAAGCCACTCTTGAATTGCAGAGCATAGACCTTCCAGAGTGCCTGGGCTTTGAAGGGGTTCGTAGACAAGTCGGACTATGGCTTTGCGAAAGTCAAGGGCTAGTGAGTAATCCAGAAAACTACCTCTCTTAATTTCCCGATGAAACTCTAGTTTGATCTCACTGGCTTCAATCTGATAGAATTCGGCCAACTGCTCTAAAGTGCAGTCCTGCAGATCTAGCCTGGGAGGGTATCCAATTTTTTGGAGAATGTTGAAGCGCAGATCTTTGGCAAAAGTCTCCCAATCTACTCTCTGAGCAAGGGCAAACCAAAGCTGTTCGACTGAATGCAGCTTTAAGCACTCCTCTGTCAAATCAAAAATATGAAAGGAATACTGGTTAAGCTTTTCCAGCAGCGCTTTCCGCACCCAAGAGTAGGAATCTTTCGGAACAACGGCCAGCTTGACAGTGGCACCACCTTCAGGGATAAAAGAACGCAAGTAGTCTTCTTCCAGACAGCGCAGCCACAAATCAGGCTCTAGCCGACCCTGGCCCTCTTCGCTCATAGCTTCTCAAACTCCAAAAGATAGTAGGCGTGCTCCACCCCAGCTTCGTCTCGAATGCGGTAGTAGCGACCCGAGCGCGTGCCTGTAGACGCGGAGAAGATCAAGCGGTAGCCCTCCACATGGTTGGTGCCATTTCGATCCAAGAGGTAAAGATGCCGCGTAAACTCCACTTCGGTGTAGTCTGGGTTGTTGAGGTGGAGCACCTCGAAGACATCGCGAGCAGGTACTTGAAGAGAACGAGGCAGCTCTGCGCTTGACTTTCTCAAGTAACCCGCTGCAATTTTTGCCGCTTTCCAGATGCGTTCAAGAACTACCTCTGGATTAGTTTCTTTCCCTTTGGTCATTCTTGCTCGGAGAATCTTCTCTGCAATGGCACTGGGCCGTTGAGAGCGTAGAAGCTTGCGATCTATGCGCACTCCCTCCCTGGAAAAGCGCACTAAGGCGGGGAAAGCTACAAAGACATGGGGGCTTTCCGTAGGCAGCCAAGGCTGGCCGACTCGTTCTCCTACCTCGCTAGCAAGTTCTTCAAGAGAAGTTCTCTCCAAAACCTGCTGGGTTTGTTCAAGGGCTTGTCTTACCGTCTCCACCTGGGAAAGAGCCTCGCTGAGGACAGAGCTACAGCCTTGTAGCTGGCGGCTCAGGGCTGGAACTTGCCCTCCTTTACAAGCGACTTGGGCTTTCCCTGCGGTCTCCTTTGCTTTCTTAGTCAGGGCAAATAGCTTGCCTAGCTCGTCGTCAAGAGTCTTGAAGAGGGCTTCAATCATTAGTTTTTGGGCCTTTTCTTCGATAAAACTAGCATCACCAAGAGTTTGGGTGCAAGGCCTTCCCACCTCCGGCTCTTCAAGGCATGCGCAGCTCCCCTTCTACCTCGAGGCGGGTGTAGGGGCCGACGCGAAGGAAGCGCTCCCCCAGCATCTCGGCGGCGGCAGGCTGGATCCAGCCCATGCGCTGCAGCAGGTGCAAAGCCAAAGCATATTTGGCCCGTGCAGCTCCATCCTGAACCTTGATGGCCAGGCCCATGCCTTCCCCTACCCGGCCAATGCATTGGATCCCTTCAGCACCCGATTTGCTCACCAGATCCCCTTGAGTGGCCCGCATCAATTCCGTGTCGAAACACCCCTGTCCGGCCACCATCTCCGGGTGATGGGTCATGGCCCGTGCTACCGATTCCAAGTCGGGCCGCTCGCCAGCAGTCAGTTGGGCGAATAGGGAGGCCAGGTGATTCAGTTGCAATTGGTAGGTGGGCACCCCACAGTCATCCCGCGCAAACAAAAACTCCTCCGAGGGCATTTGCAGCAAATCCGCCAACTTGGCCCGCACCAGCGCTTGCACCGGATGCTGCCGCTGGGCGTAGTCTGACAAGGTCCAGTTTTGGGCGCGGCTGGCCACGAGCATGCCGGCATGTTTGCCGGAGCAGTTGTGGCAAAGGGGGCTGGGCTTGCCGGGTGGGGTGGGGCAGACCAGCAAATCGGGAGATAGATCGGCCCGCCACAGTATGCTGAACACCTGCCGCGCATGAGCCGTGGTGCCCTGATGGGATCCGCACATGATGGCAATATCTTTCTCGCTGAGGCGGTAGCGCTCGCGGATGCCGGTGGAGAGCATGGCCAGTGCTTGGAAAGGTTTGAGGGCAGAACGGGCAAAAACAGGGGTGGTGCTGTTGCCGGCCATGGCCAGAGAACGCCCGCGGCTATCGGCCACGACAGCTTGGCAATGATGGATAGATTCGGTCAACCCCTCCCGCAAGACATGGATTAAGAGTTCAGGGGCGGTGGAACGATTCTCAAATGACATGAAAACCTGGGAAAGGGCTGACGAAGCTGGGAAAGAGGGTGTGTACTCTTCAAATCATACGCGCAGATCCTACGCGAGAAGTTGGCGGGATCCCCTAAAGTAGCAAAATGGAACCCTTCCGCTCGGATCCCTGACCTCTGCCATGTCCTCCAATCCCCTGGTGTTTTTGGTCTGTCACGGCAGCCGGGATCCCGATTATCAGCAGGCTTTGGCAGATTTGTTGGCCCGGGTGCAGCAGCAGCTGGCTCCCCAGCCGGTGGAGCTGGCCCAGTTGGAAGGTCAGCCTCTCACCCTGGCCGAACAGATTCAAGGACGGCTGGCAGCTTGGCTGGGCGCAGGCCGATCTCCCGATCAAGTGGTGCTGCTGTCGCTGTTTATGGGCGAGGGATCCCACGTGGAAGAGGATTTGCCGGCTGCGGTGAAGCAGGTTCAAGCTCGCTGGCCGCGCCTGCCCATCCGGTTAACACCCCCCATTGGCCAGCACCCGGCCCTCCTGGATCTGTTGGTGGCTCGCATTCTGGCTCCACAGCCCTCTTGCTCTGCAACGCTCAGGCAATCCGGCGAACGGGCAGATGCCTGGATTGTGCTTGGCCATGGCAGCCGTCTGCCGGGGTTTGCCGCCCAGCTCCAAGCAGGGATCCAAACTGTGCAACGGCGCTTGCCCGAGATCCCCTTGCATGTGGCTTTTGCTGCCCAGTCCCCCACCTTAGAAGCGGTCGTGATCCATTGCTTGCGCCTTAGCCAGTGCCGTCTACGGGTGCTGCCGTTTTTTCTCTTTCCAGGCGGTCTGCTGCGCGCCCTACAAGAACAGGCTCAGCGATTACAGCGGGAATGGCCTCTGCTCCAAATCCAGGTGGAGCCGCCCCTCTGGCGGGATCCTCAACTGATGCAGGCCATTGTGGAGACACTCCAGGCTTTTAGCCCGGCGCTGGAATAGCCGAATCTTTCCCGTTCCCTCAAAATGGATATTTCCAACAGCAATGACGCGACCAGGACTTGAGATGGGCAAAGTGTATTTGGTGGGGGCAGGGCCTGGGGATCCAGGGCTGCTGACGGTGAAGGGAAAGGCGCTACTCGCCCACGCGGATGTGGTCATCTACGATGCTCTGGTGGGATCCTCCATCCTGGAGCTGATCCCGCCGACGGCAGAACGGATCTATGCTGGCAAACACTGCGGCGCTCACACCTTGCCCCAGGAGCAGATCACAGCCTTGCTGATGGAGAAAGCTCGGACGGCAGCCGTGGTGGTGCGGCTCAAAGGGGGGGATCCCTTCATCTTTGGGCGGGGGGGAGAGGAGATGTTGGCTCTGGTGCAGGCCGGGATCCCAGTGGAGGTGGTGCCGGGCATTACGGCGGGCATTGCCGCCAGCGCCTATGCCGGGATCCCTCTCACCCATCGCGACCTCAGCTCCTCAGTTGCTTTTGTTACCGGACATGAGGCGGCAGGGAAATACCGCCCTCAGGTCAATTGGCGGGCTTTGGCCGGGGCGGTGGAAACCCTGGTGATCTACATGGGCATGCACAACCTCAGCCACATTGCCGCCGAATTGTTGGCCGGAGGGAAAGCTCCCGATACCCCGGTTGCTCTGATCCGCTGGGGCACCACTCCTGAGCAAGAGATTCATCTGCTCCGTCTGGAGACTCTGGTTGGACAGCCCTCACCCGTAGCACCGCCCTCGATTGTCGTGGTGGGAGCGGTGGTCAGCCTGGCCGGCTTGTTGCCCACCTTGCGTCCGCTAGCCTCGTATTGCTCCGCAACGCTTACAAAACCGGAATCTTCATGAACGCCTTTTTGCGCAAGTTGGGTGCCCTCTTCTCCGCCTACTACGCCTACATGCTGGAGTACCGGGCCGAGCTGATCCTGTGGGTGTTGGCCGGATCCCTGCCCCTGATCATGATGGGGGTGTGGGGCGAGGCAGCCCGCTCAGGAGACTTCTCGCTGTCTGCTCTGGAGTTCATCCGCTACTTTCTGGCGGTGTTCCTGGTGCGCCAGTTCACCATCGTCTGGGTCATCTGGGACTTTGAGCGAGAGGTGGTCGAAGGCAGATTATCTCCCCTCCTGTTGCAGCCTCTGGATCCCGCTTGGCACCATGTGGCCAGCCACCTGATGGAGCGCTTGGCCCGTCTCCCCTTTACCCTGGTTTTAATCGCCCTTTTCTTCGTCCTCTACCCCCGTGCCTTTTGGATCCCCTCTTGGGCCCAGGTGGGGCTGGGATCCCTGGCCATTCTCCTGGCTTTTGCCCTGCGCTTTCTCATGCAGTACACCTTGGCGCTGCTGGCCTTTTGGGTGGAGCGGGTGACGGCCTTGGAGCAGTTCCATTTTTTGATGTACTTGTTTTTCTCGGGGGTGATTGCTCCTCTTGAGGTGTTCCCACCCCCCGTGCGCCAGCTCTTGGCCTGGACACCCTTCCCCTACCTGGTGCACTTTCCCGCCAGCCTCTGGGCAGGGATCCCGGTGGACATTCTGCGCGGTTTTGGCCTGGGCCTGGCCTGGACGGGCCTGCTCTGGCTGGCTAACCGCTGGTTGTGGCGCAAAGGCTTGCAACAGTACTCGGGAATGGGAGCTTAGAGGGCCAGGTTCAGTCCCCCATCTTTACAGCCACCGTGGTTCTCAGCTTTCAACCAGACCACTTCTGAAACCACTATCATGGGTTCAGTCTCCGTAGCCAAATGACGAATCCTGTCCGTCTCCCTAAAATAGCGACAGATAACGGGTAATAGCGCTTTACCCTTTTCCTTGACAGCCTCCTCGGGTTCTCATGAAGCGTGTACTGGTCGTAGATGACGATCCCCTCTCCCTGAAGGTGCTGAGCCGCCACCTGACTCAGCATGGCTATCGGGTTTCTACAGGCGCTTCGGGTGTGGAAGGATTGCGCCTGTTTGCCCAAGAGCAGCCGGATGTGGTGGTTTCAGATGTGGTGATGCCGGAAATGGACGGCTTTGAGTTTTGCCGACAACTGCGCCAACAGCGCGGCGGCGAGCTCGTCCCCTTCATTTTTCTCTCTTCGCGGGGAGAGATCGATGACCGGGTTCAGGGCTACGAGCGGGGGGCGGATGACTACATCATCAAGCCCTTTGAACCCCTGGAGTTGGTGGCCAAAATCGAGGCCCAGATTGAACGCTCCCGCCGCACCCAATCGGAAATTTTGCGGCTAATCCAACAGCAGTCCCAGCCAAAACCCGAAGCGGACCCCCGCCCCACCCCACCCGAATTGCCTCTGACCCCTGCTGAGGAGCGGGTCTTTCGGGAAGTCATTCGCGGCTTCACCAACAAGCAAATCGGCGAGAAGCTGTTCATCAGCCCGCGCACTGTGCAAACTCACCTGACCAACATCCTCAGCAAGCTTTCTTTGGAAAATCGCTCGCAACTGGTGCGTTTTGCCTACGAACGGGGCTACACCGCCCAAGAGGAGCCGGGCCAGAAGGGATCCCTCTCAGGCCAGGTGTAGCTTCAAAACAGCACGTGGCGCTTTTCGCACCCGGCAGGGGATCCGCTCCTTGCCCAAGCGGACAAATGCCTCGTAGCGATGGCAGCCGGAGAACCCATAATACTCCCCTTCCACTTCCAAAACCTCAATGGGCTCCTGTAGGCCGATTGCTTCAATGGAAGCCATCAGCGCCTGCACCTTATCCGGATCCGTTTGCCGCGGCAAAGGGCGGCGAATTTGGGCAAGGGGAATCTCGCGAATCTGCGCCATGTTGAACTTTCTCCCTAAGCAAGCTACTTAATCATACTCGTTATGACTTTGCTCTATCAAGACTGGCAGAGGGGATGGATTCTCAGGCCAGAGCATGGCAGGATAACACCATTCCTCACTGCTCTCTCCCTCAGTAGCCAACCCAGCCATGTGGCAACTCCTCAAAGCCTTATGGGGAAAGATCGCCGGCCAAGCCCCCCCTGCACCCCCCGCTGCCGCGCCACGACCACCCCTTGACAAGAGGCTGGTTCAGCAGCCCTCTCCCCGGAATGTCCCTGCTGCAGAGGCCGCCCGCAAAGAAGAAGCCCCTGAGCCCACACCAGAACATCCCGCCCCAAAAGTTGCAGCAGCCCAACGGGGTGAGGAACCTGTGGTGTTGCTCCCTTCTCAGGAGAAATCCCCAGACTCTGTGGCAGTAGAATCCCCCACCGGCCCGGCTCAACCCACCTCTACCGCCAAAAGCATCAGCAGCTTCTGGGCCATGACCGACACCGGATCCCGGATTTCCTGCATTGCTGCCACCACCGACAGTGGCCGTGCGGTCAGCTCCATTGCGACTGCTAGGCTCCGCCAACCGGAATAGCGACCGGGATCCCTCTGGCTCCAGAAAAAAACTTCAGGGCAAGTCAGGAATAACTCCTATCCATTTCCACCCGCTACTGCAGGGATCCCCAGGGGGCATTGGGCCGATAATAGACAGGTAGCGTTGGGGGCTGCCAAGCATGCTGGAGATGATCTTTAACGGGGCTAACTGGTTTGCTCTGCCCTTTTGGGCCTTGATGATTCTGCTGCCGGGTTGGAAGGTAACCCGCAAAGTGATGGAATCGCTTTTGCCCATCGCTCTTTTGGCGGCGGTTTATTTGTATCTTTTGGTCACCGGGTTTAATGCCGATGTTCTCAAGGAATTTTCCAACCCTCAACTGTCTCTGACCAGCTTAACTGGCCTATTCAGTCAACCCTCTGTTATGGCGACGGGATGGGTCCACTACATCGTCATGGATTTGTTTGTGGGCCGCTGGATCTTCTTGGAAGGGTGGGATAAGCGAGTATGGACAACCCATTCCCTGATTTTGTGCTTGTTTGCTGGGCCTGTGGGTCTGCTCTCCCATTTGCTTACGGTGGCGATTGTACAAGCAACTCGCCAGAACCGGCCCAGTGTTGCTCAACCTGAAAAAGGCTCAGAAGTGCCGCAAGAATCCATCTAGCCCCTGCTTGGCTTTATGGCTCTTTCCGATGCACAGGGTGCAAAATGAGCAGCGTGGGATCATCCTCGACCTCAACGTTGCTGCCACGCAGCTCCCCAGCGCTACGTACTCGCCAGCACACAGGGTGGTTCCCGAGTGCCTTTAGGTGCCGTTGTAAACAACAACCACAAAACCCACTGAGGTCGGATCCAACCGTCAGGCTGTCGGGTTTAGGGCCTACAGCCCGTTTACGCGAACAATGCGCCCTGTGCTGCTGTGGGCGAGAGCGGCTGACTACCCTGGCACTGCAGGCAGCGTAGCACAAAGCCGCTTTAAAGGGCGGGGCTTCAAACCCAGTTTTTCGGTAACCGAATTCTTGTATTCTGAAACCCTGACATACTGATACATTTACGCTGAACACTGCTGAACATCACTGTTCAACTATGCAGCGATAGCATTCTGTTTGTTTCCAAACAGAATGGCGGTATCCCGCAAAGCTTTGAGTAGAATACCCAAAGCGCAGTTTCCGTGTCGTCTTACTACCAATTTTCTGCTTTGCTTTGGCTACCATGTTGGCAGACTCGAAAGTAAACAGAAAGATCAACTGGTAGTAATCCGTACTGAACATATTATACATTATTTTCAGTATAGTTGAGCTTATTATTGACTAGAGTCATGCTCCCCGCCCTACTGGCTTGCTTCCGCGCAGCGATGGGACGGGGCCTTAAGCTCAGTCTTCGGGTAAACAGGAGTGCAAACCTCTCATGACTGCTACCTTTGTTCACGCACCCTTGGCGCAAACTGTTCTGCCTCGCCCTTCCCGAACTCGGGATCTCCTGCTGGTTCTGGGGGGAAGTTTGTTCGTAGCTGCCCTGGCTCAGGTGCGGATCCCTCTGCCCTTCACGCCGGTACCGATTACCGGACAAACCTTTGGGGTAATGCTGGTGGGGGCAGGCTTTGGGGCACGGCTGGGCTTTCTCACGTTGCTGGTGTACCTGCTGGAAGGGATCCTGGGATTGCCCTTCTTCAGCGGTGGCGGATCCGGGCTTGGCCACTTGGCCGGGGCGACGGGGGGCTACCTGTTGGCTTTTCCCCTGGCTGCAGGGCTGATGGGTTGGTTGGTGGAGCGCTGGGGCGTGGATCGCAACCCCTGGAAGATGGCGCTGGCGATGTTGTCCTGCTCGGCTCTGATTTTTTTGCTAGGAGCCACTTGGCTAGGGGTGTGGCTGAACCAGAATGTTGAGCCCACCTCGATCTTGGCCGTCCTCAACAAGGGGGTCTTCCCTTTTATTCCAGGAGACTTGGTGAAGTGCGGACTGGCGGCAGTGCTGCTGCCCACCATCTGGCGCTGGGTGGGACGGGAAAGGCCACCGGCTGACTCGTAACCCACTGGGCAAGAGCAGCAACTCTAAAGACCGCTCCGGCAAAGCAGAAGGGGCTCGGGATTAGCCTCGGGTCGGAAAATCTAAAAAAAAGATAACAGCTCCGAGGATTTGGCCTTTTTTCTGAGATTCTAAAAACTGTGCTCAATACGGTGTTCAATACGGCCTATTCATGGAGCTTTTCTTTATATTGCTCTAGAGTTTTATAAGTCGCTGACTGGTCGCGATAGAGCCCCCTTGTGGGGCTTTTTATTTTCTAGCTGCCGACCAAAAGAAGCTGATCTCAGCCTTAAGCTATAATTATGTCTTTCTGAATTCATGGGATCCCTATGGATTCCCTGGATAGACGGGATCCCTGCCATGCAACAGACGCGCCGGATCCCAGAAACATCCTGGTGGGTAGTCATTCAGTCCTTGACGGGCACCTTCTTTTCCAGCCACTGAGCCACTTGATCTGCCAGGTCAACTCCTTCCAACTGACAGAGTTCTCGCAGCATTGTTGGGCTGGTCACGTTCACTTCGGTTAGTCGTTCCCCGATAACATCAATCCCGACAAAATACAGCTTCTCCTGCCTGAGCACCGGTGCCAAAGCCCCGCAGAGAGCCCGTTCTTTTTCGGTAATCTTTGTTTTTTCCACTCGACCGCCGGCAGCAACATTGCCCCGAAAATCGCCCTCTCCAGGGATCCGATTGACGGCGCCCAAAGGTTCTCCTTCCAGCAACAAAATGCGTTTATCTCCTGCCGCCGCCTGTGGCAAATACTCTTGCACCATCACGGGCAGCCGACCAAATTGGGTGCTCATTTCAATCAACGAGTTGAGGTTTGGATCCCCGGCATTGACCCTCAGGATCCCTTCCCCACCTTTGCCACCCAAGGGCTTGAGCACCGCCTGTCCTTCCTGTTCAACAAACTGACGCAGCAGACGCTTGTTGCTGCTGACGCGGGTGCGCGGGATCCACTCTTGAAATTGCAGGGCATAGAGCTTTTCGTTGGCCGAGCGGATCCCGGCAGGATGATTGAGCACCAGTGTGCGGCTGGGAGAGAGACGATCCAAAAGGTAAGTGGCATAGAGATAGGCCGCATCTACCGGCGGATCCTTGCGCATCCACACCGCCTGCATTTGGCTCAGGGGCAGCAGTTGCCGGTCTTTGACCTCATACCAGGGATCCGCCTTCAGATCCAACCGGATTTCCTCAAGGGATCCCCACGTTTCCCCTTGATCCCAGTAGAGATCCGCCAGGCCCAGGCAGAAAATGCGGTGCCCCCGTTTCTGCAGAGCTTCCATCAGGGCAATGCTGGTGTCATGGCCCACCTGCAACTGAGGCAATGGATCGACAATAAAAGCTACCTGCATGGGAGGTGTGGTTCACTGACGAAAGGCTGCCCCGAGTATGCAACAAATCGGAGCCGATTGTGCTCTGCTGGCAGGCTGTTTCCACAAGAGAAGACCCCCTCTGGAAAGCTCGATGCAGAGTTGTCTTTTTAATATCCTCTTAACCTCGACAGGCGACGCAAACGTTAGCTTGATAGGTGGAATCCCCAGTTGGCCCTCAGTTCTCGGCTGGGTTGACCGGATTTCTGGCCTAACCTGTGAGGAATGCTCCATCTGTGAGTGCTCCCCCTTCTCAACCCTCAGAGCCGGTTCGCATTGAAACCACGCGGGACTTGCTGGAAGCCTTGCGTGAGGGGCGCTCCCTGGTGGGTGCCAACCTGGAGAATGCCTACCTCTCGCGGGGCCTGTTCGACCGCATTCAGATGCCCAAATCCAATTTGACGCGGGCTAACCTGCGCTCGATCAGCCTGCAGCAAGCCGACCTACGTCTGTGCAACTTTCGCCGCGCTGAGCTAGAGCGGGCCAATTTTACCGCCTCAGATCTACGGGGATCCAGCTTTAGCCAGGCTCTGGGGGACTACAGCAACTTTACCGCCGCCAAACTGGACAAAAGCAGCTTTCAGGGGGGCCGTTTCAGCCATTCCATCTTTCGCGAAGCCAGCTTGGTGGCTGCTAATCTGGCGGAGGGGAACTTTTTTGCCGCCGACTTCCGCCAGGCCAACCTATCTCGCTGCAACCTCTCCCAGGCTGCCTTGGTGAGTTGCCAGCTTCAGTTTGCCAACCTGGAACAGGCCATTTTGGTGGGGGCCAACCTACGGGACGCTCAGATTGAAAACACGCTCTTCAGTGGAGCCGATTTTACCGATGCCAAGCTCTCCGATGAGACGCGCAAGCTCTTAATCGAGCGGGCCAGCGGCACCAACGAGCTTACCCAACGGGATACCCTCAACACCTTGCTGGCGGGATTGCAACCCAAGTCCCGTAAGCTTTTTGGCTTGCTGTGAGGTTGGAGCTGTCAGACACAACTGGGCTGAGGAGAAAGCTCAAAACCGGCTGAGGTCGATCCCGGCTTCCCGGGCCATGGCTCCTATACCCTTGGCCTTGAGAGTCTTCAAGGCTTTGGTGGAAAGGCGCAGACGAACAAACCGCTTACCCTCTTCCCACCAGATGCGCTTCCACTGCAAATTGACTTCCTGCAGGCGCTTGGTGCGCCGGTGGGAGTGGGAGATGGCAAAAGCGTTGTTGCGTTTCTTGTTGGTTAGTTGGCAGCGACGCGCCATGGGATCAAAGCAAACTCAGCCTAGCTATCGTAAGGCATCTTTTTGTTGGGCAGCAAGCTGAAGTTGACTTTGCAACTGGGCTAGCTCTGCCTTCAGTCGGTCAAAGGTTTGTTGGCAGTGGTTAACGCTTTTTAGGGGCAGCTCTTCATTTTTGGCAATGCAGGTCACCTGTACAGAGCCGTCGGCAGCCTGACGGGTGCGATCCACAAACACTTCCACCGTCACCAGTTTGGTGTAGGGATTTTTTCCGGGAGGCTCGCCGGCCACCCAATAATCAAGGCTGTTGTGGAGGACATTGAGTTGGCAGCGCTCCAAAACGGCGCGGATCGACTCGCTGAGCTGCTCGGCTGAGCCCACAAGCTGGGTAACGCAAGAGTATCGAGCCATAGAACAGGCAAGCCACCACGGTTATCCTACCATTAAGTTTTCGGCTCCTGCAGCCAAAGGCGAACCGGCAAAATTGCGCTCAAGAGTACTCTACACCGGCTCGGTTAGCCCTGCTGCGAGGAGGTGAATTACGTTAGAACATGAACAACTCCCAGGAGAGTTGCCATGTTTAGGGTCTCCTGTTTGGCTCATTCTCTTTTGCTACTGGGATCCCTGGGCCTGGGTTGGATAGGCGTGTCTTTTGCCCACGCGCAGCCCTTTCAGGCGGGCGACCTGGATGGGGATGGCCGTTTGACGGTGCAGGATCTCAACCTGTTGGGGGCCTACTTGCGGGGAGAACGGGGATTGACCGACGACCAGATCCGAGCTGCCGATGTCGACCAGGATGGACGGATCACAGAAGCCGACTGGCAAGTGTTGCAGCAGCGCATTCAGGCAGCAACGGATGTGCCCACAGGACAGGTGCAGTTGGATTCCGCCTATTCGGGACAGGTGGTGGATCGGCTGACAGGGCAGCCCTTGGCCGGGGCGGAGGTGGCCATTCCGGGGGCGGGTATTTCGGTGCGCACCGATGCCCAGGGTCGGTTTCGCCTGCCAGGGCCGCTGCCGGCAGAAGAAATTTTGGTGGCGCGGCTGGAAAATTACTTGCCCTATTCCCAAAGTACAGGCAACGGTCAAGCCGGCGGGGATCGGCCTTGGCAACTGCAGTTGGAGCGCTGGGATCCCAACACAACTTTGGTACTGGAGGCGAATGTCATCCGCCTGGGGGATAACCAGTACTCACCGGAATCGGCTGCCGCCGGGCAATTTCTGGGCCCTGCCCAAGGGGTGGAGATGACCCGCTCTTTCACTTTGCAACGCCTGCCTTCCCGCCCACCGGTTTTGCGGATTGGATCCCTGATTGGGTTGGATACAGCTGCCGCCTATCGGGCCGGTCAATCCCGGATCCCCAGCGCCAACATGTCTCCCATGCAAGTCATCTTGAACGGGGTGGAAATCGAACAGATTCACCTGGGGGGAGATAACCTACAGATTCCCCTGCCTCTGCAACATCTGCGCCTGGGCCTGAACACTGTTACCCTGCGCACCGGCAAAACCCTGATTGAGCCCAGCATGGTCACCCGTGGTCCCCAAGTGCCGATCAGCATTCCCCTTTTCGGGGGATCCCTGCACATCTCGGTGCCGCTGGGAGGTGATACAGTCATCCGGCACGGTGGAGCCTGGGTGGATCATGACGATGTGCAGTTGGCTAACGTAACCATCGAGATCCCCAAGTAAACTACCCGGCCCTGACTGCTTCGCAGTACGGGGCGGGCTTTCGGTAGCCCTGCAGTTGGCAAGCCAACCACGGGCCTCTAGGCTGGTTTACGACAGCCCCAAGTTTGGCAATCATGTTGGCCCCATTCCAGTCCGCATCCCCTTCCCATCCACAGTGCCCACACTTGAA
>NZ_JBSRZW010000040.1:0-18914 GCF_054058015.1 Thermostichus sp. MS-CIW-30 | reverse complement strand
TCCGGGCTTGTTTTGTTCTCTGGTAGAGCAGAACAGGCTCAGGGCTACTGAAAGCCCGCTCCGTACCGCTTAGCGGTCGGAGCCGGGTAGTTTACCTCCCACCATCCCTAGGGGGCTGGCGGCAACGAGCAAGAAATGGTGGCGATCCCTGGCCTCATCTCCCGAACAGGCTTGATAGCCTAGAGGAAGCGAGATGTGGATACCCATGTCAGATACTCCTGCGGTCTTGGTAGAGCAACTTCAAAAGCGCTACGGATCCACAGTGGCCGTGGCGGACGTCTCGTTTCAGGTGGAACCCGGCCAGATCTACGGCATTCTCGGCCCCAATGGAGCGGGCAAGACCACCACTTTGCATTGCCTCTGCACCTTGCTCCGTCCCGACTCAGGCCGGATAGAGGTGTACGGGATCCCGGCCAGCGAAAACCCCAAAGCGGTACGAGAAAAACTGGGGTTTGTCGCCCAAGAGGTGGCCTTGGATAAGGTGCTGACCGGGCGAGAATTGTTGCAGTTGCAGGCCGACCTCTACCACCTGCCTCGCCCCTTGGCTCAAGAGCGAATCGTTGCCGTCCTGGAACTGCTGGGGCTGACCGACCGCGCCGACCAACTCATCGGTACCTACTCCGGCGGGCTGCGCAAACGCTTGGATCTGGCGGCAGGACTGCTCCATCAACCCCAGGTGCTGGTCTTGGACGAGCCCACGGTGGGCCTGGACATTCCCAGTCGGCTGGCCATCTGGGATTTTTTGCGCCAACTCAAGAACACAGGGATCACAGTGGTGCTCAGCAGCCACTACCTGGAGGAGATCGACCTGCTGGCGGATCGGGTGGCCATCATCGACCGGGGCAAGGTGATCGCCGAGGGAACCCCCGAGGAGCTGAAAACCCGCGTCGGCGGCGAGCGCATCACCGTCAAGCTGCAGGAATTTGCCCCGGCGGAACTGGCCCAACGGGGTGCCCAACTGCTGGGATCCCTGCCCTTTGTCCAGAAGGTGGTGATCAACAGCGCCCAGGGCAACGCCCTGAACCTGGTGGTGCAGCGGAATGGAGAGGATCCCCTCAGCCAGATTCGCGCCCACTTGCAGGCTCATGGGCTAGAGGTGTTCAGCAGCACCCAGTCTCGTCCCAGCTTGGATGATGTGTATTTGGCGGCAACCGGGCAAACCCTGATGGACGCGGAGCTGGCCGCTGCCGAGGCCAATCTGGGCAAAAAGAAAAAGTAACTTCATCACCTCATGCTCGAGCCCCATTGATCCCTGTACAAAGGCATATCGAGATATTTATTGGTTGTATTGGTTGATGGATTAGATACTGCATTCATTCATCACACATTCATTGATCACAACTCTACAGGAGCTTGGGTATGACCTCTGCCTCTTCCCCGGTTCAATCTAACCCGATCCCCCTTCTGACGGCTGATTTTTGGCAGGAGACCTTTGCCCTCACCCGCCGCTTGTTTATCCAACTGCAGCGTCGCCCCACAACCTTGCTGGTTGGCATTATCCAGCCGTTGCTCTGGCTGATTCTATTTGGAGCTTTGTTTCAGAATGCTCCTGCCGGCATTTTCGGGGCCGGACAAAACTACACCCAGTTTTTGGGGGCGGGAGTCATTGTGTTTACGGCTTTTGGTGGAGCCTTGAATGCTGGGGTGCCGGTGATTTTCGACCGAGAATTTGGCTTTTTGAACCGGCTGTTGGTGGCTCCCCTCACCTCTCGTTTTTCCATTGTTCTCGCCTCTAGCCTGTTCATCGTCAGCTTGGCGCTGCTACAGACGGCGGCGATTGTGGGGGCAGATTACGCCCTTGGGGCCGGGATCCCCGACGGGCCAGGCTTGGCGGTGGTGGCCCTGATCGTGGGCCTGTTGGTCTTGGGCTTTACGGCGCTGAGCTTGGGCTTGGCCTTTGCCATGCCGGGGCACCAGCAATTGCTGGCTTTCATCTTTTTGGTCAACTTGCCCCTGATCTTTTCCAGCACGGCCTTGGCTCCCCTGAGCTTTATGCCCACCTGGCTGCGTTGGGTGGCCAGCCTCAACCCCCTCACCTTTGCCATCGAGCCCATCCGCCATGTTTACCGCAGCAGCCATTGGAGCTGGGCCGATGTGGTGCTGCAGGCTCCCTGGGGCGATCTCACCCTGGCGGGATCCCTGGGCCTTTTGACGGGGTTTGTGGGGGTGTCGGTTCTACTGGTGCAGGGGGTGTTGCGCAAAAGCTTGGCCTGAGCATCTCTGTCCAGGCTGTGCCGCTCAAAGCCACTGGCGGGAAACGGACTTCTCCATAGCCGCCTGTGCCCGCTGCACCAGAGCCAGGGGGCTGTCCTGGGCTGGGGAAACGCTGAGAGAAGGAGTAAGGCTGCGAGCCTGCAGAGCCATGTGGAGCTGCAGTTCGGTTACGTACTCCCGCAGGCCAAAGTTAGACCCAGAAGAAGAAGGAGCCGCTGAAGAGGGGTGAGACACAGACATCACGGCAAAGAGTCCTTCGCGAAATGGCCACTGCTGCTCTGCTAAGGTATCACGCCCACCCCTTTTCCGAAGCTTCCAAAATGTTAGCTTTGATTAAGATTTGCAACCGTTTGGCCATGGTGGTGCTCAAGGATTGGCAGCGCTCCAAGTTGGATCCCAGCGACGATGCCCTCTTTTACAGCTATCCTCGCTTCGTGACTCATGTGGATTCTGGCTTCATCGGCCAGCTCACCGATCTATACCGCGAGCATTTGCGGCCCCAGACCCGCATTCTCGATCTGATGAGCAGTTGGGTCTCCCATTTGCCGCCTGAGATGGAGTTTGCCCATGTGGAGGGGCATGGGATGAACCCTGAGGAACTGGCGGCCAACCCCCGGCTGGATCACTTCTTCATCCAAAACTTGAACCAAAACCCAAGTCTGCCCTTCCCTGATCAATCCTTCGACGCGGTGCTAAACACGGTCTCGGTGCAGTATCTGCAGCAGCCGGAGCAGGTGTTTGCCGAGGTGTATCGCATCCTAAAGCCCCAGGGCCTGTTCATCGTCAGCTTCTCCAATCGCATGTTTTTCCAGAAGGCGATCCAGGCTTGGCGGGACAACTCTGAGGCGGGGCGGGTGGAGTTGGTCAGGCGCTATTTTGAGTCGGTGCCGGGGTTTGAGGTGGTGAAAGTGATCCAGCGGCCTGCCCCTATGGGTTGGCTGGGCTTTTGGGCAGGCGGAGGCGGGGATCCCTTCTATGCCCTGATTGGACAGCGGACGGCGGGGTAGAATTCTCCAGCTTGCCTGTGGCGTGCAGGCGGGATCCTTGGAAATATCCAACAAGACTCCAGCATCCACCAGATCTTGCAGCTGTGTTATCCTCGCTACCCTCAGAGGTCTGTCTTGTTCTCCGGTTTTTCTGACAGTTCTTCCCCACAAAACGGCAATCCTTCCCCCCTACCCATCTCGGCAATTGGGGAGGCGGGGCTGCTGCAGATCGTGCAGCGCTACTGTCCGGCCCAGGTGGTGGGAGACGATGCGGCGGTGTTAGCTGCTCCGGAGGGGCAGTTGGTGGTGACAACCGATGTGTTGGTGGAGGGAGTTCACTTCAGCGATCTGACGACCCCGGCCCATGCGGTGGGCTGGCGCGCGGTGGCCGCCAATCTGTCGGATCTGGCCGCGATGGGATCCCGTCCGCAGGCGTTGGTGGTGGGCTTGGGCTTGCCGGGCTCCACGCCGGTCGCTTGGGTGGAGGAGCTTTATCAAGGGATGCAAGCCTGTTGCGCCCGCTGGGGATGTCACCTGGTGGGAGGGGATCTGTGTCGGTCGCCGCATCGATTTGTGGCAATCACGGCCCTGGGATCGGTGCAGCCGGGGCGGGCCATTCAGCGCAGACGGGCTCAACCCGGCGATTGGCTGGTGGTGACAGGGCCGCACGGAGATGCGCGGGCAGGCTTGGAACTGCTTCTCCATCCTGAACAGGGATCCTCAGCTACGGCGGCCGAGCGCGAGCAGTTGATCAGGGCTCACCAATACCCACGCCCGCGCCTGGATCTGGTGCCCCTCTTGGAAGGGATCCCGGATCCCTTGCGCATTGCCGGCATGGATACCAGCGATGGTTTGGCAGATGCCCTGGTGCAGGTGTGTCAGGCCAGCGGGGTGGCGGCGAGGATCGAGGTGGAGCGGATCCCGATTTCAGAAGCTTTGCGGCAGGCTTTTCCGGCCCAAGCCTTGGAATGGGCGCTCTATGGAGGCGAAGATTTTGAGCTGCTCCTCAGTGCCGAGGTGTCGGTGGCCAAGCATCTGTTGGAAGAATTGCCAGGGGCCGTTTGGATTGGAGAAGTGACAGGCTGGGATCCGCAGGGAACCGTCTGGCTGAAGGACGGGCAAGCCCTCAGCCGTCAGCAAGCCTTCCAGCATTTCTAAGAGGCGTTGTGCTGCAGGATGGTCACCCAAACTGCCAACAGTTGAAGACAAATCTACTTGTGGGGGAAAACAAGCTTCAGGAAGGATTCGGTAACCTAGAAGCGGAGAGAAGTTGAGACAAGGAAGCAAATTGACTTGGAATAGCTTCAGGCAACTGCTCAGAACTCGGCAGAACTTGGAGAAGCATTGGAGACTCTACTCATGAAAGCTATCTTAACAGCAGCCATTCTTGGCCTGGCCGGGATCCCTTCGTTGGCCCCCTTGCCCAGTTCGGCTCAGCCGCTTTTTGAATTGGGTGCCTACCGCCTTGAGCAGGGGACGATTATCCCGGTCGGCAGCCTGAGTAGCGAAGGGCCGCAATACTTTTATCCCGACACCGTCTATCCCCTGGAAGTGGCCGTTACTCAGAACATTTTTGACAGCCAGGGGCGCTTGGTGATCCCGGCGGGTAGCCGCGTTTTTGGACAGATGGAACCTGCACCGGGCGGATCCCGCTTTGTCGGTACTTCTATTGTTCTCGGCGGTCGTACCTACAGCCTACGGGCTTCCTCCAACATCCTCCACGACGAAAAGGATCCCCGTCAGTATTCGGCTGAGGCCATTGCTCAAGATGCAGCCATTGGGGCAGCCGCGGGAGCCATTTTGGGGGCCATCACGGGCAGAGTATCAGTGGGCAATGTCCTGGGAGGTGCCGCGACCGGAGTGGTGGTGGGCAATGTTACCGCTCCGCAGGTGGTGGTGCTGCGCCCCGGCCAATCTTTCAATCTAACTTTGGAAGCTCCGCTGACTTTGTGAGGTGCCGTTTGGAGATTCCTCTGGGAGTGTTGAGGGTCGGCAACTTGTGATTCACTGGGGATCAGACTGCGGATCCCTGTTTTCATGGCTACTGAATCTAAGCCCACTTCCCCCCTCTCCTCCACTGATCACAGGTTTACGGCTGGAGAGGAGAGCTTTACCTACAGAGCGCTGGCCGGTTGGCAGACCCTTTTCCAGCGGGAAAAGCCGGTGGCCGAGATCTTTCACGTCGCCTATCTAAAGCAAGACTCCGCCTCTCAGCACCGCCCTCTCACTTTTGTGTTCAACGGTGGGCCTGGGGCAGCTTCTGCCTACCTGCACATGGGAGCGCTGGGGCCCAAACGGATTTGCTTCGGGCCCAACGGCAGTTTGCCCCCCTCCCCGGTGCGGCTGGTGGACAATGCCGAAAGTTGGTTGCCCTTTTCCGACCTGGTCTTTGTCGATCCGGTGGGGACGGGGTTCAGCCGCGCCCTGCCCAAGGATTCTCAAGACCCCAAAGATTCCCGGGAGAAATCCGATCCGGCATCCAAGCCCCCTCAGCCGGATGCTAAGGCGGAGGAGCCTCCTAAGGAATCGCCCTTCTGGGATGTGGAGCGGGATTTGCAATCCTTGGGAGAATTCATTCAGGGCTTTCTTTCCCGATACAAACGCTGGCTCTCCCCCATTTTCATTGCCGGCGAAAGCTACGGTGGGTTTCGGGTGGCGCGGCTGGCCAAGGAGCTGCAATCCAAGTTTGGCGTAGGCTTGTCGGGGGCCATTCTCATCTCGCCTGCACTTGAGTTTGGGTTGCTGGAGACCAACGATTACAACCTCAGCACTTGGGCAACGCTTTTCCCTTCCTATGTGGCCACAGCAGCCCATCATGGACGGTGTGGCTGGGGGGAGGATTTGCAGATCCTGCTGCCCAAAGCAGAACACTTTGCCCGACAACGTCTGCTGCCCCTCTTGGCCATGGGGGAGGCAATGCCAGAGGCAGAACGGCAAGCGGTGTATCAGGAAATGGCAGCAGGGATCGGCCTATCTCCAGAATATGTAGCCCACAAAGGCGGGCGGATCGATATCGCCAGTTTTGCCCGCGAGCTGTTGCGGTCGCAGCGACTGGTGCTGGGGCTCTACGATGCTTCTGTAACCACGGTGGATCCCTTTCCGGATCGGCCTACCTTCGAGGGATCCGATCCCACCTTGGATGGGATCGATCGCCTGTTCACGGCAGCCATCAACAGCCACTTGCGAGAGACCTTGCAGGTGGAAACGGAGTTGACCTATCACCTACTGAACCTGGAGGTGTTCAAGTCCTGGCGGTTCACCCCAAAAGGAGAGTTGAAGCAAGGATTCATCGGGGCAATGGACGAGCTGCGCAGCAGCATGGCCCTCAACCCCCACATGCGGGTGAGCATTCATCATGGCTTTTACGACCTGGTCACGCCCTACTTTGCCTCGAATCACCTGGTGGATTTGATGAAGTTGGATCCGCGGTTGAAGGCCAACCTCACCCTACGTCATTATCGCGGCGGACACATGTTCTACACCTGGGATCCCTCGCGATTGGAGTGGTTTACAGAAATGCGTGAGTTTTACTCGAAAACAGCTTCCAGCTCAGCTTACTAGCGCAGGAGCCCCGCACTGTACCCGTAGGGTCAGTGTCGGGAGGAAAGCGCTTTGATGAAGTACAATGAACTTATGAGCCAAGTCCTGACCATCTCCTGCAAGCTCAAGGTGTCCCCGTCGCAAGCCGCTAAATTGGACGCGACGATGGATGCCTTTGTGCAGGCACTGAACTGGGTCAACCAGAACACGCCGGAGAAGATCGTTAATGCGGTCAAACTGCAATCCCTTTGCTACTACGAGATTCGCGCCCGATTCGGCTTGTCTAGCAACTTGGCCCAACAGGTCTGCAGGCGGGTGGCCGGCGCCCGCAAAGTGGCGAGACAGCGCAACCGTCCAGTTAAAGAGTTCAAGCGTAGGTTCGCTACCTACGACGCACGCATCTTCTCGTTCCGCGAGAAAGACTGGACGGTGTCGCTGACCACGGTGGAGGGTCGGGAGCGCTTTGAGCTGTCCATCGGCAACTACCAGCGTGGGATACTGGCGGGTTCCAACCCAAAAGCCGCCACGCTGGTCAAGCGGAAAGACGGCTCCTACTACATCCAGATTTGCGTAGAGAAAAAACCACCCAAGCAGCAAGATGCCGACAAGGTGATCGGGGTGGACTTTGGAAGGACGGATATTGCCCATACGTCAGAGGGGGACAACTGGAATGGACAGCAGTTGAACAGAGTCCGAGACCACTACTCCCGGTTGAGGGCGGTACTCCAACGTAAAGCCAGTAAGGGCACACGCAGTTCGCGGCGCAGATGCCGTCAACTGCTGCAACGGCTGTCTGGCAAAGAGAGACGCTTTCAAGCTTGGGTGAACCACAGTATCGCTAAGCGCATCGTTAAAACAGCTCAATCTCTTTCTGCCTGCATTGCCATTGAGGACTTAAGCGGCATTCGAGAACGCACCAATCAACACCCCCGCAGTCGTGAGGAGCGGCGGCGTAGCAATAGCTGGGCGTTCTACCAGCTGCGGCGGTTTATCGAATACAAGGCTGTGAGGGCGGGTGTCAAAGTGGTAGCTGTCCCTGCGGCCTATACCTCGCAGATCTGCCACAAGTGCCTGCATATTCATCCCGACTCCGCTCAATCCTATCGCAAGGGTAAGCAGTTCAAATGCGGGCACTGCGGTTGGGAAGGGGATGCGGATTTTAACGGTGCGAAGGTGATTGCGCTTTTGGGGGCTGCCGTAAACCAGCCTAGAGGTTCGGGCCTGTTTTGTTCTCTGGTGGAGCAGAGCAGGCTCAGGGCTACTGAAAGCCCGCTCCGTACCGCTTAGCGGTCGGAGTCGGGTAGTTTACTAGCTCAAACGACCCTACTCCCTACAACCAGTCGCGTAGCTCTGAGCTGGGGATCTCACGGCGCTCCCCGGTAACCGTGAGAAAAATCGTGAGAAAAATAATGAGCGGTTTTGATTCCTGTCTTTCCCTCTTCTTGAGAGAGAGAACTCAGATGGGATCCCTGTGGGCTAAGGGGCTTGTTGTTGACTTTGAACAGGAGGGATCCGGCGCAAATTCAAAAGCACCATTGCGCTGAGGGGGCGCGTGTTGGCCAGTAGCCCCACGATCAGCAGCAGCCAACTGTTCAAGGTAGTATTGTCCAGCAGCCAACCCATCAACAGAGCCGATCCTGCCCCTTCGGCAACTGCCGCCAAGATCCAAGCCCGGCTACCTTTCCAGCGCTGAGACCACAAGGCCCATTGCAGCCCACCAACGCCGACCCCCACCAGCAAACCGCGCAGCACATCTCCCATCGCCCGCAAGGCATTTTGGAGCCAGGGATCCGTCGGGTTAAAAGCAGAGGTTGCCACCCCCACCTGGGGAGCGAGGAAATCCGCTGCCACCCAGCCCAAAGCCGTGGCCAGCAAAGTTGCAGCCACCCATCCCACCGAAACCTGCCGCCGCAACACCAGCCACTGCAGCAGCCCCATCAGCAAGCCAAGGCCGGCTCCAGCCACCGCTTCTTGTAGTGATCCCAAAGCCGCCAGCAGAGGCGCTGATGCCCCCAGCCCCAGGTAGCCGATCCCAGCCGCCCCCAAATTGGCCAAGAGCCAACTCAACGCCGACCCTTTGCCCAGGCGGGGTGCATTCAGGGGTGCATCCAACAGATGAGAGCCGGACTTGCTGTTGACATGTTCCTGCCCAACCTTCTGTTCCACCTCGCGCAGCCCCTGTTCCGCTGAAGGGTTACCCGGCTCCAGCCGCAGCACCCCTTGATAGTCCATCTGGGCAAGGCCCCAATGTCCCTGCCGTTGGTGGGCCAGGCCGCGGTAGAGATAGTAGCGGGCTTCGTTGGGGGCGCTCTGGATCAGCTCATTGAGCAGATGGACGGCCATCTTGTACTCGCCTGCCTCGATCAGCCTTACCGCCCGTTGTAGCTTTTCTTCCTCGTCTGGGGCGGCTCGACCCATCGGCTGTTGGGAAGTCGGCTGGCCAAATCCGGTCGGGATCCGCTGGGGACGAACACCTGGAGATGCAGGAGATGAACTTGAGGGAACGAACGGGGCAGGAGGGGCAACCTTGTTTCCATAGACAGCCTGTAGCTGCTGGCTGAGCCCTTCCATGTTGGCCGGGCGGAGGGCAGGGTCTTTCTCTAGGCACTGGAGGACAACCTTCTCCAGGGCAGCGGGGATGGGGTGGGCTAGCTTGTGGTCTTGGAAGGGGCGGGGCTTTTGAAAGTTGTGGACGTGGTACCAGCCTTGCAAGGTGTCGGTATCCGGCTCGAAGGGCAACGCACCAGTTAACAGCTCGTACAGCACCACCCCCAGGGAATAGATGTCGGAGCGGCCATCCAGCTTTTCTCCGCGCATTTGCTCGGGCGAGGCATAGACCATCGTACCCAAAAAATAGCCCGTCTGCGTCAGGCCACGAGAGGTCTCCCCCATGAGCTTGGAAATGCCGAAGTCCAGGATCTTGACCCGCTCTTTCCCATCGGGCCCTTTCTGCACAAAGATGTTGCTGGGCTTGATGTCGCGGTGGATGACGCCGCGAATGGAGTGTTTGCCCAGATCCATCTGAAAGTTGTGGGCGTGGTGCAGGGCAGAGCAAATTTGCAGAGCCAAGTTCACCACTCGCTCTGGGTGCAAGGGGCCTTCCCGAGCCAGCACATAGTCCAACCCCTGGCCGCTGTAGGGTTTGGCATTCAGGTACTCCATCACCAGATAGGGCTGGTTTTGGTACAGGCCGTAAGAGCGCACCTGCACGATGTTGGGGTGCTCGCCCAACAGAGCGCTGACCCTGGCCTCATCCATGAAGCGTTGCTGCAGTTGCTGGTAGTACTCTGGGCCCATGTCCGGGGGCGGCGGGCGCAACAACTTGACGGCCACCAGCTCGTCATTGAGCTGGGTATCCACCGCCTCGAACACATTGCCGTAGCCACCCTCGCTGATGTGGCGGGTCAGCCGGTAGCGGTTGCCAATCAGTTGTCCAATCAGGCGCTGGTTCATGGAGGAGGGTGGCCAGCTGGGGAGTTTACCTATGATTTGATTCTAGTCAGCTTAGGGGCTTAAAACCTGCTGGTGAGGGATCCGCTGCCATTGCGACCCCTTTTCCACCCCAAAAGCCAGGGATCCCGCTAGGATTGGGGCATGAGTGCTCCTTCTGCAACTGCTGCTCTATCCCCTTTCTGGCTGGAGGTTACCGAGTTTGCCTTGCAGGCTACGGCCAGCGTGGGATCCCAGCTCTTGGCAGACTTTGGCCAGGCCCACCCTACGGTTCGCGCCAGCGGGACGGAGTCCTTAAAAGCCGACGGCAGCTTGGTAACCTCTTCTGACCAGTGGGCGGATCGCGCTTTTCAAGGGGCCATTGCCGCTGCCTACCCCGATCACGGTTATCTGAGCGAGGAATCCAACCACATTTTTCCCGAGAAGGAGTGGTGTTGGGTAGTGGATCCTTTGGATGGCACCACCAATTTTGCCCGTGGGATCCCCATTTGGGGCAGCTCCTTGGCTTTGCTGCATTGGGGCGTGCCGGTGTTTGGCTGTGTCCATCTGCCGCCCATCCGCCAGACTTTTTACGGTTATTGGCCTCGGTTTCCTGGGGATGCAGCAGCAGGAGCTTTTCTCACCCGCCACGACCGGGATCCCGCCTGTCCCCAGCCGATCCGTCCTAGCACCGCCTCACCCGGCCCCAACCAATTGTTCAATTTCTGTTCCCGCAGCAGCCATTGGATTAGCCCGCAATTCCCTTGCAAAGCGCGGATGTTGGGGGGTGCTGCCTACAACCTGCTGGCGGTGGCCGGTGGCAGCCTTTTGGGGGCGGTAGAACGCTCGCCCAAGATCTGGGATGTGGCGGCAGTGTGGGCCATTGTCAAGGGGGCCGGCGCCGTTTGGGAACCCCTGAGCTGTGCCGATCCGGATCCCGGCCAGCCTCTCATTCCCGGCAAGGATTATGGCCGACTCACTTACCCCGCCCTGGTGGCAGCTCAAGCCGAGTGGATCCCCTTGTTTCGCGCTTTCATCGCTCTGTAGCTTTCGTAAACGGCCTGCACGTTGTACCAGTTGAGGAAAAAAATCCGGCACAGCTCCAGAGCCAACTGCGAGCGGCCATGCCGGATCAACCAGCGCAGCAGCGGTTCCACCCGCTTCTCGTTCAGCCAGCCCCCCAGGGATAAAAGGCCCCACAGGAATTGGTGCAGGGGCGTCAGTTGGATCATCAGGCGCACGGCCCAGGTGGGGTGTTTTTGGTAAAAGAGAATACCCATGCGGCCCCGCTGCCGTTCCCGCTCAATCAATCCTGGGATCTGCTGCAGCTCAAAGGGTGGATGCCAGTGGTAGCCGGTGGCCTGGGGGCACTTGACCAGGCGCAGGCCCAAACGTTTTAGCCGCACCCCCAGCTCCAGGTCTTCCCAGCCGTAGAGGTGAAACCGCTCGTCAAAGGGGCCGGCGGGGGTTTCGCAGGCCAGCTCCAACCAATGGCGGGCAATGGCCACGTTGCCGGTGGCGAAAAAGGCTGCCGAAAAATCGGTGGGCTTGAAGGGTTCGGAGCGGGGATCCTGAAAATTGCTCGTGTTGATCACCCGCCCGTAGGTGAAGACCTTGGCCTCGTGGGGGGAGCGGGGATCCCCTGTAACGCCGTGCCGCCGCAGCATCTGGGCGTGGCTGGCCAAGAAGTGATCCACCACCACCAGGTCGCTGTCGATAAAGACGATGAGGGATCCCTGGGCGTGGCGAAACCCCAGGTTGCGGGCAGCGGCGGGGCCGCGGTGCTCCTGCTGCAACAGTTTCCACTGGGGCAAGCCGATGGGGTTGTTCTGCAGCCATTCCACTGTGCCATCGGTGGAGCCATCGTCCACCACCACCACCTCGTAGCCCTCGTAGGGGCCGGGCTGTTGCTGCGCCAAGGCCCGCAGACACTGCTCCAAAATGGGACGGCGGTTGTAGGTGGGAATGATGACGCTGATGTACACCGGGGATCCCTGGAGATGGCCGTGCAACCTTAGAGCAAAAGTTGAGCAAAACGCTTCAGGGAGGAGGGGTTCGCGCTGCCTGTTAGGCTAGAGGGCTTTTAGGAGCATGACTCTAGTCAATAATAAGCTCAACTATACTGAAAATAATGTATAATATGTTCAGTACGGATTACTACCAGTTGATCTTTCTGTTTACTTTCGAGTCTGCCAACATGGTAGCCAAAGCAAAGCAGAAAATTGGTAGTAAGACGACACGGAAACTGCGCTTTGGGTATTCTACTCAAAGCTTTGCGGGATACCGCCATTCTGTTTGGACTCCGTCCCGCTAACGCGAATGGAAACAAACAGAATGCTATCGCTGCATAGTTGAACAGTGATGTTCAGCAGTGTTCAGCGTAAATGTATCAGCTCTGCCGACTGGCGCACCGTCTCGAAAAAGTGATGGACATTGGCCTCTGGAGTGCTTGGGTGGATGCCATGGCCCAAGTTCATGATGTGTCCACGGGATCCGGCTTTTCGAATCACCTCTAGGGTGCGCTGCCGGATGAACTCCGGGGATCCCAGCAACACCATTGGATCCAGATTGCCCTGCACCGCCAGGGATCCCAGGCGGGCCCTGGCCTCTGCCATATCGCTCATCCAATCGAGGCTGAACACGTCGATGCCGGCTTTGCCCACCCGCTCCAGCAAAGCGGCGCTGCCGTTGATGTAGAGGATCAGTGGCACCTGCGGATAGCGAGCTTTCACCTGATCCACAATTTGCTTTTGGTAGGGCAAGGCCCAACACTCGTAATCGGCTGGGCTGAGCTGGCCGGCCCAAGTATCGAACAACTGCACCACCTGGGCACCGCCCTCGATCTGGTAGATCACGTAGCGGGCAATGCTGTCGGCCAGCTTGCTCAGCAACTGATGCAGCAATGGCGGCTGTGTAAAGGCCAAGCTTTTGATGTGGGCATAATCTTTGGAGCTGCGCCCTTCCACGGCATAGCAGGCCAGAGTCCAGGGGGAGCCGACAAATCCCAGCAGCGTCGCTTTTCCTTCCACCTCGCGGCGCAGGGTGCTGAGAATGGTCTTGATGAAAGGCAGACTTTCTTCCGGTTCCAGGAGGCGAATGCGCTCAATTTGGGCTTGGGAACGAATCGGCGGGTCGATGATCGGCCCCTGATGCTCCACCAGCTCAAAGGGGATGCCCATGCCCTCAAGGGGGGTGAGGATATCGCTGAACAGGATCACCCCATCAGGGGCAAAGGCCCGAAACGGTTGCAACGAGATCTCGACGGCCAGCTCCGGGATCTCGCAGCGCTGCTTAAAGGTGTACTTGCTTTGCAGCTCGCGGTAGGCCGCCATGTAGCGACCCGCCTGGCGCATCATCCAAACTGGAGGGCGATCCAGCACTTCCCCTCGGGCCGCCCGCAGCAAACGGTCACCCAAGTGCTCCGCACCGCTGGCGGTGGAGGAGGTGGCGCTGAGCTGAACAGGCGAGTGGGACATAGGAGGGCAATCCGGCTAAAGATCCTTATGAATCCTGACATTGTGGCGACAGCAACCGCAAGTTGGCGGCTCAGGATCCCTGCAGTTTCTTCATCGGCTGCAACTTGCTGTTACTTCTTACCCTTTTGGCCTCTGGGCTGGGATCCCCAATTAAAGTGGACATGAGATAATGACACCTGACAAGTCTGTTGAAGAACGGCTCGACAAGGATCCCCCCATTGCCGAGTTGAGAGGAAACCCTGCTTGGTTGCCCAAACCTTTAACCTGAAAGCCTACCTGAGCCAGCGTCAGCAACAGGTGGAAGAAGCTCTCTCTGCAGCTTTGGTTCCCGCCTATCCGGAGCGCATTTACGAGGCGATGCGCTACAGCCTATTGGCAGGGGGGAAGCGCCTCAGGCCCATCCTCTGTCTGGCTGCTTGCGAGTTGGCCGGCGGCACTGTGGAGCAGGCTCTGCCTACCGCCTGTGCCCTGGAAATGATCCACACCATGTCGCTGATCCATGACGATCTGCCGGCCATGGACAATGACGACTTTCGCCGCGGCAAACCCACCAACCACAAGGTGTTCGGCGAAGACATTGCCATCTTGGCAGGAGATGCCCTGCTGGCCTTTGCCTTTGAGCACATTGCCAGCCAAACTCAGGGGGTACCGCCGCAGTTGGTGTTACAGGTGATCGCCCGCATTGGCCATGCTGTGGCGGCAACCGGGTTGGTAGGGGGACAGGTGGTGGATCTGGAGTCGGAGGGCAAAGCCATTTCCCTGGAAACTCTGGAGTACATTCACAGCCACAAAACCGGCGCTCTATTGGAAGTCTCGGTGGTTTCGGGAGGGATCCTGGCGGGGGGAGATGAGGAGCTGCTGGACCGCCTGAGCCGCTACGCCCGCGATATTGGCTTGGCCTTTCAGATTGTGGACGACATTTTGGACATCACCGCCACCAGCGAGCAACTGGGCAAAACGGCAGGCAAGGATCAAGCTGCCGCCAAAGCCACCTATCCCAGCTTGTTGGGCCTAGAGGCTTCCCGGCAAAAAGCCGAGGAGCTGATTCAATCGGCCAAGGAAGCGTTGCGCCCCTATGGATCGCGGGCAGAGCCGCTGTTGGCCCTGGCAGATTTCATCACTCGCCGTCAGCATTAGGGCAGGACAAGAGGACAAGTTAGATGGGATCCCTGGAGACCCTGCTCGCATGTCTGTGCTGGAGAGCCGTATGCTGCAACAGTTGATGGCCAATCATGTCCTCTGGGTTGCTTTGCTGGCCAGTGTGTTGGCCCAAGCCATCAAGCTGATCCTTTCCTATGTGCGGTCAGGCAAGGTTAACCTGCGAGTCTTGGTGGAAACCGGGGGAATGCCCAGCTCCCACGCAGCGTTGGTGACGGCTTTGTCCATTGGGGTGGGGCTGCAGGAAGGCTGGGACAGCCTGCTGTTTGCCGCGACGGTGGTTTTTGCTTTGGTGGTGATGTACGATGCCGCGGGGATCCGCCAAGCCGCCGGAAAACAGGCGCAGGTGCTGAATCGCCTCCTGGAAGAATGGTTTGAAGAAAAGGGCGCCGACCGTTTTCCAGAACCCTACCTGAAAGAATTGCTGGGGCACACTCCCGTTCAGGTCATGGCCGGCGCAGCTTTGGGAGCAGCCTGTATCACACTGTCATTTGCCCTGGGAGTAAACTGAGAGCCATTGGGGCATGCTAAGGCAGAAGTACCGCGGGGTGGTCATGGCTTCCAGTTCTCAACCTCGTCCGATCCAACGTTGCCCTTCCTGTGGCAAGCCGATCCCAGCCTACCGGTTCAAATCTCCCTACTGTGACCACTGCGGTTGGCGGGTGGCTCCGGCAGCGCAAACCCCTCAAAAAGGTGGATCCCTGGGCCAGAAAATCGCAGCTCAGGTAAACGGGATCGGATCCCAAGGTCAACGCTTCAAGGTGCCCCCTCTGCTGCAGCCGCTGCTGAACTTCAACTTTTACCTCTATCTGCTCTGGGGGATCAGCCCTCTGTTTCCGCTGGTGGTGGATCGACCCCTGCTGGCCGAATCCAACTATCTGCTCCTAATCCCGCTTTTGTTGAGCTGGGGGCTGCTTTATTTGGCGGTGCGAGATCTGCCGCTGCCGGACAATTTGCGGCTGCCGCGCCTGTTGTTGGATGTATCGTTCATCCTGCTGCCCTTCTTCCAGAAAATTAATGTGTCCAAAGCCCCCAACCGACCCTATTGGAATGCTCTGCTGATTTGGGTGATCGGGATCCTGCTGCTTGCCGCTTTGCGGCTTTGGAGCTTTAGCCTGCTCCTGACGGCGGTGACCTTGCTGTTGACCAGCTTTTGCACGCTGCTGTTCTAACCGAGATCCTTGCAAAGAACCTCAATATTTAATATTTAACTTTAACATTTCATGAGCATTCCTGCTGCCCGTCAACGCTTTGCCCTTGAAATCCAATCGGAGCCCATCGATCTGGGTCGGGCGGCCCTCTGGATTGCCCAAGAAGCCTATCCCGATCTGGAGGTGGAAGAGTATGTGGCCGCTCTGGATGAGATGGCCGCAGAGGTGCAAGAGCGCCTTCCCCCGGAGCGTTATCCCCTGCGGGTCATCAAGATCTTGAATCACTATCTCTTTGAGGATCTGGGCTTTCGTGGCAATCGCGAAGATTATTACGACCCACGCAACAGCTTTTTGAACGAAGTGATCGATCGGCGCACCGGGATCCCGATTACGCTGTCGCTGATCTATCTAGAGCTGGCGCGGCGGATCGATTTTCCCATGGCAGGAGTGGGCATGCCCGGCCACTTTTTAATCCGGCCCCTGTTTGCAGGCGCCGAGATTTTTGTGGATCCCTTTCAGCAGGGGGAGATTTTATTTCCAGAAGATTGTCAAGAGCTTTTGTCGCAAATCTACGGGCCTGGGATCCCTTTCCAAGAACACCACCTACGCCCCACCCCTCCCCGCCTGATCTTGGTACGCTTGCTCAACAACCTCAAGCAAATTTATCTGAGCCGCGCCGAACTGGAACCCGCTTTGGCAGCAGCGGAACGGATCTTGTTGTTGATCCCTGAATCCTTGCCCCACCTAAGGGATCGCGGGCTGTTGTATTATCAGTTGGGCCGTTGGCAGCAAGCCTGCCAGGATCTCAAGCGCTACTTAAAACAGGCGCCTTTCCACCCCGAGATCAATCGCTCTGATGAGCATTTAATCCGGGAAATTGTCGAGAGATTGGAATCTCATCCCGACTCATGCTAGGAGCATGCACAATTGCTCTCAGTTGTGCGTTGTGTAAGTGTGTAAGTTTTGAGCAAGATCTGCCGTCGTTTGCAAGCAAGGCTAGGTTTCTAGCAGGGATCGGAAGCAGCCCTTACCTCTTGGCGCAAAATGGCTTCCACCAGCTTATCTAAAGCCTCTAGATCAGATAGATCATAGTTTTTTTCCCAGAGGATTTGGTTAATGCTGGACTCCTGCTGCAGAGTTAAAACCGAAGATTGTAAAACCTCATCGATGATCTGGCGAATGCTCATCTTAACCTCGCAATCGTGAGAAGAATTGATGGCTTTGGCTCACAAGCCTAGAATGCTGGAAACGCTCTGCGATAGCCATCGTGAGGATCACGTATTTTGACATCAGAATCTGGGGCGACTCATCCAAACCCTTTCGGGGAAATCGCCAATAGTACTTTTACGGACTTGAGCTATGGATGGCGCTGAAGTCTGCGAACTTCTCAGGATCTTCTGAGACAGACCTGCTCCCCATTGAGGGCAGCTTGGGCCTCATCATCTGTTGCGAAGGCGGTGCGAATGATGCGCTCACCGGGATGGCGATCCCCTGCCGAAAGGCCGAGATCCCGCACCACAAATGAGCGCTGGATCCAGCGGTCGAAGCCATCGTAGCGGGGAGAGAAGGCAGTCCGTCCGTGAACGGTGCGGCGATTGTCAATACAGAGCAGATCCCCTGTTTCCAGCTTGATGCCTCGGTAGACAGCGTGGATTCCCTTCCTCAGGGCTTCTAGAGCCAGACTGGCTTCGGGGGTGAGCCCCACCATCAGGTCTTCGTCGTAGTTCCAGAAGGGATCCTCTCGACGGCCATACAGCACCGGCAAAATGGGTCCATTGATCAGGGCTTGCCGGTTGCCGAAGGAGTAGTCGATGCCGGTGCGATACAGGGGTTCAAACAGCAGCTCCCGCTCTCGCTCTCCTAGCAGAGGCAGGACATGACGGATGCTGGCGTAGGTGGTTTCCGCCACACGATCATGGTCGGGGCGCAGGCAAAACAGCAGCAAAAACTCCGGTGAGTGGGGATGAAAAACCGTCTCGCGGTGAAACTGTAGCCAAGTGCGGGATCCCTCGGAAGATTGCACCTCTTCGCTGTCGGGAGTAGGCACCAAGTTTTGAAACAAATCCCCGTTTTTTTCTTGGATGTAGGAGACCAAATGCCCCAAGCGGCTGCCGATCATCGCCAAGCAGCGTTCGCTGACAAAAGTGGTTTTCTCCTCAGAGCGCTGCGCCAGAGCCGGTGTGCGGGTATGGTCTAGTCCGGGATCCACGGGCAAGCCCCGCAGCAGCAGGATCCCTTCCGAATTGGAATACAACTGAAACTCCAGCAAGGCCCGCCGCAGATAACGGGGCAGCTCATCTGCCCGCATCTCGCAGTCCAGGAGAAATTCTTCTGTTTCCCGATAGGGATCGGGCCCAGGTGCCAAAAACAGGTTTATCGTCTTTTCATCAAAGCCCCGACAATCGATCAGCAGGCATCCTTTTGCAAGCTGTGAAGTCTTCATCACGATCCCTCACCACCCACTGCCCTAGTCATAGCAGCCGCAGCAACTTTTGGGCAGGGATCCTACACTCAAAACCCAATCTCGGCGAGTGTAGCGCACTACCCTTCGGTGCTAGAACCTCAGTCTGAGGCGGGGCAGAGCAAGGCTCTAGTCAATGATACGCTGGACTATACTGGAAATAATGTATAGCATGTTCAGCATGACTGCTTGGTATGGCTAGGTATGTGAAACCGAGAGAAGCGGCCGACTATTTCGGGGTGTGTCTCCACACTTTGAGGCGATGGGAGCAGAAAGGTTGGATCAAAGCAATACGTACGCCATCTGGTAGGGCAAGAAGGTATGACCTCGACAGTTACATCAGAACGCCAAAGAAAGCCAAACGAGTCGTTTTGTATGCCCGAGTTAGCAGCCGAGGGCAGAAGCCAGACTTGGAGAGACAGATTGCAAGACTGGTTAACCTCTATCCTGGAGCCGAAGTGGTCGGAGAGATTGGCGGCGGTCTCGACTTCAAAAGACC
>NZ_JBSRZW010000039.1:0-19244 GCF_054058015.1 Thermostichus sp. MS-CIW-30 | reverse complement strand
GAAGTAGGGGATTCTCATGCGGACGAAGGGACTTGAACCCTTACGCCTTGCGGCACTAGATCCTAAGTCTAGCGCGTCTGCCGTTCCGCCACGTCCGCAAAACCTGCATGACCCAACTGGCTACCTGCGCCAGCATTCCAGTTGGAGCCCGCCCACCTATGCTAACCCAAGCCGACTCTGGCTAACCCGGCAGCTGGGCAACAGCAACCTTCAGATCATCTGTGGCGTCCAGAACCACCCAACCTTGCCCCACCGCCCGCTTCCACAGCTCAAAGTGGAGGTGCGGCCCAGTTACCGCTCCGGTCGCCCCCACATAGCCGATGACGGATCCCCGCTCTACCACTTCCCCCGGTGTTACAGCAACTTCGGACATGTGGCCATAGCGAGTGCGCCGACCGCCGGCATGCTCCAGCACAACGGTGATCCCTAGACCCCCCAGGGATCCCGAAGTGACCACCTTGCCGCTTAAAGAGGCCAAGATCGGCGTGCCCATGCTGGCCCCCAAATCCACTCCAGCATGAAACTCCGGCTCTCCGCGGATGGGGTGAATTCGCATGCCAAATCCAGAAGTAATCGGCACCGGGTGAGGTAGGGGGTAGAGCAGTCGTTCGTCACCTGCCGCCAGTTCAGGCAACCTTGGCGTTTGCGGTTCAGGAGCTTGGGGCTGGCTGGGATCCTCGATGCGAATCTCTTGGCCGGGGGCGAGAATGATGCGGCGACCGGAGCTGCGTTCCATCAGCACCACCGGCACCCCACCTTCAGGCTGAGCATGGGGAACCCGGTCATGGTTCTTCTGGGGCTCAATCACGATCTCGCGGCCTACTACCGTCTCTGGGCGGGTTTCTGCCTCAAGGGTCGCAGGGCTGCCCTCTCGTAAAGGAATGGCTCCATCCAGCAGCAGGGCTGCCGCCCCAGGCGTGTCCAGGGCCGGTTCCACCATGGGCGGCGGGGGCAAAGGGGTTGGTTGGGTTTGGGCCAGCAGAGCAGTGGGATAAAACCAGAGCAGAGCCAGCCCCAGCTTCAGCCAAAAGCGCAGCCGCCGAGCTCGGGGGGAGAAAAGGCGCGCTGCCATAACCAAAAGCTTCATCACCGAGTTCAACACAGGCCACATAAAAAACACAAGAGAAATTACAGGCTATCGCCCGCTGGCATGTGATAGCTCAAGCGAACTTGGTCGGGTGTAAGCGTCCGGATGGATTGCTGCTGTTGCAGATGTCGCTCCCCTTGTGTTTGTACTCGCACCCTTCCATCCTCGGCAAGGCCCAAGATCGTGAGGCTAGTCCCCCTTTCGAGCCATTGGACTTGCGGCTTGACCATCCAGGCTTCGTACTCTGAGCGAACGGGGGCAAATCCCCCTTGCAACCAGACGTGGAATCCCTGCTCCATCCCCTGCAGAACCCAGCCGGCAATCTCGGTGCGGTCGAGTGAGCGGTGCAGAGGGGATCCCAAAATCTGGGCTAAGGTGATCGCCCCAACGGGAACGGGGTTGTTGACATTCACCCCCACACCGGCCACCAACCCCAGCAGTTGCCCGCTCCCCCCAAAGCGGCTTTGCACCAGGATCCCCCCCAGCTTGAGCAGAGAATCCGGGTGCTGCTCGTCCACCACCACCAAATCGTTGGGCCATTTCAGCCGCAGCGGGATCCCAAGGTTTTGCCGTAAGCAGCCCGCAATGCCCCAGCCCAAGGTCAGGGTCAGTTCCAGCAGCGAGTGATGCAAGGGCGGGGATCCCAGCCAAACGGACAGGTACAGCCCCCCCGGCTCCGAGTGCCACACTCGCCCATGTTGACCTTGCCCGGCCCGCTGGCGGGTGCTGACCAAAACTGTGCCCACCGGCAGCGGCTGTGGGAAGCGACGCCCCCAATCCAAGAGCAGCCGATTGGTGGAATCGGTCACCGCCACCTGCAGGAGATAGCGGCCCCACCGGCCCGTTCGGGATCCCAGCCGCGAGGGGGAAAGCATCTCCGTCCGGGATCAGCTCAACACAATATCTTCCGCCGGACGCTGGGCCAGCCGCTTGAGGTTTTGGTAGCGCAACATGTCCAGCAGATCATTGCCCGAGCGCCCCTCCAGACGGGCCTCCACATGCAGCGCCTGCCCTAGGGCCTCCACCGCCTGCAGCCGCGGGATCCCGCGCAACACCAGGCGATCCACCGCATAGGCGTCGGCAGCCAACAGACGGCGGTCATTGGTTTGGTCGCGGCGCAACTGCCAGAGGGCCAAGCCACTCAAACCACCCGAAACGGTTGCCCCCACGGGATCCTGTTGTACGGCCTCGAAGATCAAGCTCAACCCCCCCAGAGCTGCTATGGCCAGGTAAAAGTCGATCTGCCGCGACACCGCCCGACTGTAGTAGCCCACCTTGTGCAGGAACAGCCCCGCCCGCTGCAGGGGGGTAAATTGCCGCCACTCATAGGGCTTGATGAACAGCCGCATCTGCCGTTCCCAGGGCATCTGCCGGCGGCCTTTGATCACCACCGTTTGCCGTTCTGAGGCGGGCAAGATCTTCACACTCTCCCGCATACTGGCCGGCAGCAGATCCAACAGGCGCTCGATTTCCGCCTGCTCCAGAACGTAGTTTTCGTAGCCGTAGTATTCCGAGTTCATGCCGGGCCTGCTCCTCAGCTTAGTCCCATCGCCTGACGCATCTCTCGCACCGCCCGATCCAGCCCCACCAGCACCGCTCGACTGATAATGCTGTGGCCGATGTTCAGCTCCTCCATGCCAGGGATCCGCGCCACCGGGCCGACATTCCAGTAGGTGAGGCCATGTCCCGCATTCACCCGCAAGCCCAGTTGAAGGGCCTGTTGGCTGGCCTTTTCCAGGTGGTCAAGTTCCACCTGCCGCTGAGCTGCGGATGAGGCTTCTGCGTAGCGCCCCGTGTGGAGCTCCACCCAGCGGGCTCCCACTTGGGCAGCAGCGGCAATTTGGGTCGGATCCGGGTCGATAAACAAGCTGACGGGAATGCCGGATCCCTGCAGTTGGCCGACCACATCCCTGAGGCGCGACACCTGCCCCGCCACATCCAACCCACCTTCGGTGGTGATTTCCTCCCGCCGCTCGGGAACCAAAGTGACGTAGTCGGGCTTGACCTCCAGGGCAATCGCCACCATCTCCTCGGTGGCTGCCATCTCTAAGTTGAGGTGGGTGCGCACAGTTTGCCGCAACAGCCGCACATCCCGATCTTGAATGTGACGGCGATCCTCGCGCAAGTGCACCGTAATGCCATCTGCCCCCGCCAGCTCGGCAATCACCGCTGCCGCTACCGGATCTGGCTCCACCGTGCGGCGTGCCTGTCGAAGGGTGGCAATGTGGTCGATGTTAACTCCAAGACTTAACAAGGCTTTACTGCTTTGGGTGTAGAGGAGAATACCCCTAGTATTACATTATTCAATTTACGCCGGTCAGATGAGCCAGGATGCCATGGGCCTCAGGCCGCGAGGGTGTAGGCTTTACTCTATGATCGAGTAGCGACGTCTCGCCTGTGCGGGATCCACTCCGGGCTTGCCATGACAGATCCAGATGCCTCTCTGGCGGTGGGACAACACTCCCTTGTTGACCGGGCGCGGGTGCCGGCTCTAATTGCCCAGTACTTGCCGGTGGAAATCTGCATTTACTACCAAGTTGTTCCCTTGGCCCTGGATACCGACAGCCTTATCTTGGGCATGGTGGATCCCCAGGATTTGGCGGCGCTGGACTATATAAGCAAGATGCTGGCCTATTCCCAGATTTCCGTCCAGCCAATCCCTCTCACCGCTCAGCAGCAGCAGGATTTGATTGCCTACTACTTCAGCCATCCCCCCGACCCGGCAGAGGTGGAGCGGCTGCGCTTCCAGGCCCAAGCCAACCGGGTGACTCGGGAGGTTCCTGCTCCTGCGGCGGGGCCCCCCACGCAGTTGACTCCAACCCAGCCTCCGTCCGCCCGACCAACCGCTCCGCCCGTACCCGCCGACGAATCGGAAGAGACGGTACAGCAGTTGCTCAACTCGATGCTGCGGCGGGCTTTGGATGAGAAAGCCGAGCAAATTTTCGTGGAACCTCAAGAGGGGCCTTCTTGTCGAGTGCGCTACCGCCAGCAGGGGATTTTGCGGGATCTGTTCAAAGATCTCTCCGAGTCCATACGAGCGAAGTTGATCACCGCCATGAAGCGGATGATGGCGCTGGATCCGGAGTTGATCGGGGAGCCGCAGCAGGCAGAGGTGGAGCGGATGTACCGGGGGGAGCCACTGGTGTTGCAGTTGCGCATCATACCGCAGCGCTCCAAAAGTGGCCAGACTGCCGCCTCTAGAGAAGGGGCCATCTTGAGCATCCTGCGAGGGGAAGCTCTCCAGAAATATCAACAAGGCCAGAATAACCTCCGCGTCTCTGAGACCCTAGCTTTGGCCCAACAGACCTATCAACTGCTGCAACAATTGCAAAGTGCTCTCAGCAACACAGTTGACAAGCTTAAGCAGTACCCCAGTCCGCCGCGGAGCGACTGGCCCCTGATGACGGAGGTGTTGGCAGCTATTCAAGCCCAAGCCCAGATGATCGCCATCCACCAGCGGGACTGGGAAAAACTCAATTCCGGCAGTTGACCCCCCAAAACCAGCCCCGAGCAACATCCCTTCAACGGGATCCCTCCCGCAGCAGCACCAAAATCACTCCGGCAATGATGCTGATGGTGGCACCGGCAATCAGGCTGGTGGCTAGACGTTCCAGCCGTTCCCCGATGGTTTGTGAGGTGTCGAACTTAAAAGTGAGCTTTTCGACATCACCTGAGAGCTTTTCGACATCGCCCGAGAGCTTTTCAACATCGCCCGAGAGCTTTTCAACCCGCTCCGAGAGTTTTTCGCTATCCCCTGAGAGCCGATCGAGCCGCCTCAAAACTTCCTCTTGTTGTTGGGTGAGACGAGCTATTGCTTGGCTATTGGCCTCGACCAGGCGCTCGACTCGCTCTAGGCGCTCTTCTGTTGAAATCGTCATAGGGGCTAACAGTCGCGAGTACGGTACACCAGAATACCCATCCTATGCTATTGCCGGCTATTCGTCTCTCCGGCAGGGGTTTAATGGGAGGGCCTCCCATTCTGCTGCCCTGGATTGGGTGCGGTAATCTTGAGATCGTGAAGTCTTGTTCGTTAGCTTCCATGCCGTCAAAAGATCCAACTCCTCTGCCCAAGCCCCAGTCGCCATCAGGGGAAACCCCTGCCAGCTCGGGATCCCGCAGCTGGTGGCAGGCGCAACGGGAAAACCTTCTGACGGTGGTGCTGGCACTGTTGCTGGCCTTCGGCATTCGCACCTTTGTGGCGGAGGCGCGTTGGATCCCATCTGATTCGATGCTGCCTACTCTGGAAGAAGGGGATCGGCTGGTGGTGGAAAAGGTCAGCTACCGCTTTGGTTCGCCCAGACGAGGCGATATTATTGTTTTCAACCCTCCCGCCAAACTGAACTTCGACGGGGCCTACATCAAGCGGGTGATCGGCCTGCCGGGGGATCGCATTCGCATCGCCAACGGTGAGGTCATCATCAACGGGATCCCGCTGCAGGAAGATTATATCTACGCCCCTCCCAACTATTCTTGCCCTGGCGAGCGCTGTCCTGGAGTTCCCAATCAGGGATCCGAATTCGTGGTTCCTCCCCGCTCCTATTTTGTGATGGGGGATAACCGCAACGACAGCCAAGACTCCCATGTGTGGGGTTTCTTGCCGGAAGAAAACATCATCGGCAACACCATTTTTCGCTTTTGGCCCCCAAATCGCCTACACTTTTTCGCCCCGCCAGAATATCCTGAGCTTCTTCCAGAGGCCCAAGTGTTGGGCAACACAGCCCGGTAGAAAGCCAGCTTGACCCTGTCGGAACTGCTCAGTGCAGCCGCTCCAGCACATAGTCCACCATCTGAAACAAAGCACGACGCGCCGCAGAGTCCGGCAGGCTATACAGCGCTTCGGCAGCCCGCTGGGCGTAGTCGCGGGCCAACTGACGAGAGCGTGGGATCCCTTCGCTTTGATACACCCACTCCAGGGCCTGCTTCAGGTCTTGCGGGTTGGACAGCTCCCTGAGAATGAGCTCTCGCATCTGGGGAAATTCCTCTAGGGCAAACAGAACGGGTGCAGTGAGGTTGCCCTGGATGAGGTCGGATCCCACAGGCTTGCCAAGCGTCTCTGCCGAAGCGGTGAAATCCAGCAGATCGTCGACAATCTGAAAAGCAATGCCCAGATCCCGCCCAAAATCGAACAGGCGATCCGCCACTTCCTCGCTAACCCCGCTCAGCAGGCCAGCAGCCTTGGAACTGCCGGACATGAGGGAGGCCGTTTTGTAGAAGCTCTTGGCCAGGTAGTCTTCCATCGACACATCCGGGTCGAAGCGGGTGAGGCTCTGGCGCACCTCTCCCTCCGGCAAATCCATGATGACCTTGGAAAGGAGCTTCACTACCTCCAGGTTGTCCAGATTGGCCAAGTACCAAGCAGCTTGGCCGAAGAGGTAATCCCCCGCCAGCACGGCTATCCGATTGTCGAAGAGGGTATTCACCGTATCGATGCCCCGTCGCACATCGGCAGCATCAATCACATCGTCGTGAACCAGGCTGGCCGTGTGGATCATCTCGGTGATCTCTGCCAAGCGCCAATGCCGTGGGGTAATCTCTCCATCTGGAGTGGTGGCGCGGGCGATGAGGAGCACAATGGCTGGCCGGATCCCTTTCCCTCCCGCCGAAAACAGATGTTCGGCAGCCATGGCCAGGATGGGGTGCTTGGCACTCACCAACCGCGTTAGGTTCTGGCGTAAACGCTCCAGATCCGCTTCTACAGGGCCAAAGGGGGAGAGCACAGAGGTCATGGAGCCAAAGTATGAGAGGTTTTACAAAATTTCACATCTTTTCCTATTGTAGAGTACCCCATCGTTCTCGGGGAAAACCAAGCGGTATCATGCAGGCAGTCCTTTGCCCTTTTTATGTCGGATCCCGTTCCCCCACTTCGATCTCATTCCGTTCCGCCGCTCCCTTCAGAACCCGATTGGGAGGAGGAGTGGGAGCTGGCGCTGGAAAAGCCGCCGCTGCCTGGGCGGGCCCAGCCTCACCATCATGATCCCCAGTCTCGGCGCAAGTTGATCAACCGCTTGGCTCGCATCGAAGGGCATGTGCACGGGATCCGCTCCATGATCGAGCAGGATCAGCCTTGTCCAGATGTGCTGCTGCAAATTGCCGCCGTCAAGGGAGCGCTGGATCGGGTGGCGCGGCTGATTTTGGACGATCACATTCGCCACTGCATCCGCCATGCCATCGAGACCGGCAATATCGAAGTGGAGCTGGAGGAGTTGCAGCGGGCTCTGGATCGCTTTATCGGCTAGGTTTTGATGGTCATTTTGATTTAAACTAGGACACTGCACTCACACCTAAAACATTGGATGCACCAGTCTAGAAGGCTTTCTCAGTAGCCCAGGTGTATCACCCTAACCTGAAACGACCATATGATCTGACTCAATCTAGAAACCCCCCCTAGCTTGGTTCAAGGAAACACCAAGCCGGAGTGTTGATGCAGTGGCCAAGGCGGGTTGTCGTTATGCTACCCGCTACCCCAATGTCATTCAGAAGGTTGGGGGGAGGGCTGGGCATAGCGCTCCAGCAGGGATGCGCTTTTGAGTTGCCACTGCAGTCCCATGAAGGCCCAGTCGATAAACTCGTTGATCTCCTCAGCGCTGAACTGCATGGCTTTGCCGATCTGGAAAATAAGCTCCTCTTCCTTTTCCACCAACTGGCTGTTCACCACCGCCATCGCCGCCAGATCCCGCAGGATCAAGGCCCCCGCCGCGTTGCGCATGGGCGGGATCCCACTGATATCCAAAGGTGCACCTGCTTCATCGGCCAGATAGGTCTGGGCCAGTGGCGCTTCGATGCCTACCCCTTCTGCGATTTGCATGAAGAAAGAGGTTTCTTCTTCGTCCAACTGGCCATCCACTCGGGCCACCGCGATCAGGGCCTTGAGGTAGAGCTGGCGCTGCTCGTCTGTCAAATCGGCGTAGTTGATCATGGGGGTCGTCGCTGAGTGTGGGTTTTCTCTTTAACTCTGCCATGAAGATTGCCCTCCAAACCGGGATCCGACATTTTCCAGTCGAGGGGAAGATCGCCTAAAATAAAAGGCCTATGTCTACCGGCCAAGCGGCGAGACTCCGGGTAAGGTTCTGGGGCTTCAGCATGCTTGGCGGGTTTGCGTGAACTCTTTGTTGGATTTGGATCTTTACAGCTTGCGGAGCATCCCTTAAGGAGCGGATATCCCATGGTCAAATTGCGGCTCAAGCGCTACGGAAAAAAGCGGCAACCCAGCTATCGCATCATTGCCATCGAAAGCAAAAGCCGTCGTGAAGCCCGTCCGCTAGAGGAGTTGGGCTACTACAACCCGCGCACCAAGGAGACGGTCTTGGAAACGGCGGGCTTGTTGAAGTGGTTGCGCTGTGGCGCTCAGCCCACAGAGACGGTGGACAGTCTCCTCAAAAAGGCCGGCATCTATGAGATGTTGAAAGCAGGGGAAGGGGGAGTGGTGGCCTCGATTCGCATTCCGGCCATCGCCAAGCCTGAAGCTGGGATCCCTGAGGCGGCAGAAGAGGCCCCTGCAACAGAGTCCGTGGCCGAAGCTGAAGTCGCCGATGTTCCCGAGTCTGAATTGAGCGAAGCTGCCACTGAGACAGCAGCGGCAGAATTAAGTCCTCCAGAAGCTGAAGTTGAAAAGCCTCAGGTTGAGGAAGCGGTTGAGGCCTAGGGTCGGCTAAGCTTGGCTTGGCCAGTTGTTCCCTCCTGTCGTCTAGCTCTCTATGCCAGACTACAAGGCTCTCGCCCATCTTTTGATCGAACCGCTGCTCAGCAGCGCCTCTCTTCAAATGGATGTGGAAACCACCTGTGGCGGGCGAAAGGTATGGCTGCGGCTGGCCTTTGACCCGAAGGATCGGGGGCGGGTATTCGGGCGGGGCGGGCGCACCCTGCAAGCGATTCGACAGGTGATGATGGCCGCAGCTCAGTTGGCAGGTCAATCTCTGTACATCGATATCTACGGAGAGGCGGGAGAGCGGGAATGAGCCAAATTCTCACCTTTCTGGGCAAGGGGGGCACAGGTCGGAGCACCTTGGCCGTGGCGGCGGCTCGCGCGGCAGCCCAACAGGGGCGGCGGGTGCTGTTGGTGGGCCATCAGGCGGGGCCGGGGTTGGAAATGCTCTTGGGCGGGATCCCGCTTTCCGGCGAGCCGGTGACCATTGCTGCCAACTTGAGCGTGGTGCAGTTGCGGACAACCCAACTTTTGGAGCAAAACTGGACGGCAGCCAAAGAGCTGGAAGCCCGATACGTGCGCACTCCCTTTTTCCGGGAGATCTACGGCCAGGAATTGGGGGTGTTGCCGGGTATGGATCAGGCCCTGGCCCTGGAAGCTCTGCGCCGTTACGATGCCAGCGGCCAATACGACTGCATTCTCTACGACGGGCCGGGGGATCTGACCACCTTGCGAGCTTTTGGGATCCCGGAGGTGGCCAGTTGGTACTGGCGGCGAGCCTCCCAAGCTTTTTTGGGATCCGACTTGGCCAAAACCCTGCGACCCTTTGCCGAGCCCTTGTTGCGTTCGGTAAGCACCGTGGAATTTTCCTCCCTGGAGGATCTGCCAGAGCGGTTGGGGGGCATGACCAACCTTTTGGAGCAGGGACGACAGGCTATTGCCAATCCGCGCCGCGTGTTGGCCCACCTGGTGACCACCCCTGACCCGATGGCCGTGCAAACCGCCCGTTACCTTTGGGGGAGTGCTCAGATGGTGGGGCTGACGGTGGGTGGCCTCTGGGTTACCCCTCTGGCTCCGGGAGAGGTCTCGGCCGCCGATTTTTTCCCGCTGACACTACGAACACTCCCCCTGCGTCAGGGATCCGATTGGTCGGCTTTGGAAGCGGCAGTAGGAGGGATGTTCGCCGTGCCGGATGTGCCGCCGCCCGTGGCCATCGACGAGGGATCCCGTACAGTCAAGCTGTTTATTCCCGGCTTCAGCAAGGCGCAAATCGAGCTGAGCCAGTCAGGCCCGGAGCTGACCATCACCGCCGGGGATCAGCGGCGCAACTTGTTCTTGCCCCCCAGCTTGGCAGGTCGGCAGGTGACTGGGGCCAAGTTTCAAGAACCCTTCCTGGTCATCAGCTTCGGCTAAAACGATCCCCAGTTGTTCCCCTCTGTTCGCGTTAGCGGTATGGAGTCCTTGGGAGAGAGCGATGTTGGCCAAACGGATCATTCCCTGTCTGGATGTGGCGGCAGGACGGGTGGTGAAAGGGATCCAGTTTGTGCACTTGCGGGATGCCGGGGATCCGGTAGAGCTGGCCCAGGCTTACGATCAGGCAGGAGCCGATGAGCTGGTCTTTTTGGACATCACCGCCACCCACGAAGAGCGGGAGATCTTGCTGGAGGTGGTGCGGCGCACCGCAGAGCAGGTGTTCATTCCCCTCACGGTGGGAGGAGGGATCCGCGATCTGGAGGGGATCCGGCAACTGCTGCGGGCCGGGGCAGACAAGGTCAGCCTCAACTCGGCAGCGGTTCGGGATCCTGATCTCGTGGCTCAGGCCAGCCGCTGGTTTGGATCCCAGTGCATTGTGGTGGCCATCGACGCTCGCGCCAAACCGCAGGGAGGGGGATGGGAGGTATACGTGCGCGGGGGGCGGCAGCCGACGGGCCTGGACGCGGTGGAGTGGGCCAAAAGCGTGGCCGAGCGGGGGGCAGGGGAGATCTTGCTCACCAGCATGGACGCCGATGGCACTCAAGCAGGTTATGACCTCGAGCTAACCCGGCGGGTGGTGGATGCGGTGTCGGTGCCGGTGATTGCCTCAGGAGGAGCAGGGGAGTGTGCTCATATCCGCCAAGCTCTGCAGGAGGGAGGGGCGGAAGCGGCTCTATTGGCCTCGCTGCTCCACTATGGCCGGCTGACGATTGCGCAGATCAAAGCCGACTTGGCCGCCCATGCCATTCCGGTGCGTTTCTAGCTTGGGGAGGGATCCTATGCAAGCTCAGGATCTGGCCGCTCTCTTGCCCAAGGTAAGTCGGCTGGCGGAGGCGGCAGGACAGGCTATTTTGCCCATCTACAGACAGGAGCAGCTTCAGGTAAGGGCCAAGGCGGATGCCTCTCCCCTTACAGAGGCGGATCTGGCCTCCCACCACCTGATCCTGCAAGGCTTGCAAGACCTGACCCCAGGGATCCCGGTGCTCTCGGAAGAATCGGGCGGGATCCCTTACCCAGAGCGGCAACAGTGGGAGCGGTTTTGGCTGGTGGATCCCTTGGATGGCACCCGAGAGTTTATCGGGCGCAACGGCCAGTTTACGGTGAACATTGCTCTCATCGAGGAAGGGATCCCCATCCTGGGGGTCGTCCATGCCCCAGCTCTGGGCCTCACCTACGCGGCTGCGCAAAAGCTGGGGGCCTGCAAGAGGGAAAGGACTCCGTCCTGCGTTCACGAACAGCCCATCCGCACCTGCCCTTACGCCCAAGAACCCCTACAAGTGGTGGCCAGCCGTTCCCACAGCAACCCGGAGACGGAGCAGTTCCTCGAGCGGCTGCGGCAGCGCTGTGGCTCTCTGGAAGTGAAGTCTGTGGGCAGTGCCCTAAAGCTTTGCCTTGTGGCCGAAGGATCTGCCCATCTCTACCCTCGCTTCGGCCCCACCATGGAGTGGGATACTGCCGCTGCCCAGTGCATTGTGGAGCAGGCGGGGGGAAGGGTTACCGATCTGGCAGGGGATCCCTTGCGCTACAACAAGCCCGACCTGCACAATCCATCCTTTGTGGCGGCTGCCGAAGGCATGGCCCAACTGTGGCAGAACCTGATCCCCTGAGCGAAGCCCCGGCTACATGCCCATCTCTGTGGGGTTAAAGCCATCCGGGAACTTGGTGTACTCGTCGTAAAGGGCACCGCGGAAATGGGTGTTGGTGATGATGGCTCCGCGCAGATCGGCCCCAATCCGCAGATCGGCTCGGTTCAGCTCGGCTTCGCTGAGGTCGGCCCTGAGCAGCTTGGCTCGGTAGAGGTTGGCCCCCCGCAAGTCTGCCTTCACCAACTTAGCCCCAATCAGGTTCACCCGTCGCAGCTTGGCTCCGCGCAGGTCGGCTCCCGAGAGATCTGCTCCCGACAAATCCGCCTCGCGCAAATCTGCCCCACTCAAGTCGGCATCCCGTAGGATAATGCCCTTCAAATTCGCGCCACTCAACTGCGCTCCACTCAGGTTGGAGCCCGAAAAATCCCGTTGGCCAGACGCATAAGCCTGCAACAGTTGCTTGGCATCCAAGAGAGGTTTGATACTTGCTGTTGTCATCGCTGTTTGTTCTCTCACAAAACCGTAGGCAAACTAACCTCAGCCCTGCCGGAAGCAGGCTGTGACCCTTTCGCAGGTTGATTACCCTCTGGGGATCCCTGCCACTCGAGGTGGAACGCTTTACTGACAGACTTTGCCCTGCTGGTCGGCAGAAGGGCTGTCAGAGTTCTTGTTGGTTAGCTTACCACCCCCCGGCCCAAACTCAGCCCGGCAAGCCTTGAGAGTCGGAGGAGAGCGACATTCCGCCTGTTAGAGCTGGTCAATCTCCTTGCGCAAATTTTCCAACTCCAGATCGACCTCGCTCTCACCTGCGGTGGAAGGTCGGCCTGAGGACTTCGCCTCCCCAGAGGGCAACTGACCCTGAATCGACGCCTTGAGCATCAGCAGCTCATGATCCACATCCGAGCCACCCGCCTCCAAAGCGGCAAACTGGTTTTCCAAATTGTCCACCGCCAGCTCTGCCACTGCCGCCGACTGGGCCTCCAGGGAGTTCACCTTCTCCTCCATACGCTCAAAAGCAGCAAAGGCGCTTGTGGCGTCCACCCGCCCGATAACCTGATTGATTTGCTGGGAAGCCTTGGCGGCGCGGGCGCGAGCGATGAGCATGTCCTTTTTGGTCTTGGCCTCAGCGATCTTGCTCTCCAGCTTGGTCATGTTGGACTTCAGGATCTCCACCTGCTTAGTCTGCTCATCCAACTGCCGCTTCAGGCTTTGGGCAGTCTCGGCAAAGGTTTTCTTGCGCACCAGCGCTTCCCGAGCCAAAGCTTCGTTGTTGTTGCGCAGGGCCAACTCGGCGCGTCTTTGCCACTCATCAACACTCTGCTGTGCTTGCTCATACTGCCGCTCTATCCGCTTCTGGGCAGCAATGGCCTGGGCAACCGCTTGCCGCATCTGGTAGTGATCCTCAGACATGTCCTGAATGGTCTGGTTCAGGATTTTCTCCGGATCCTCGGCGCTGCTGACCAGCGCATTGATATTGGATCTAATGATTCGGCTGACCCGATCGAACAATCCCATCGGTTGCTTCCCCCTCTAGCGGTCTGACCTAATGCTACCCTTGCTGCTTTGATGCCTTCCAGTGCTCCTACTCCAGTATAGGGATCCATAGGGCTCCGCTGAAAAAAGCTGTAACGTTCTCTTGCCCCAATACCCTCCAGAGCCGATAATGCTTGCTTAACTTCGTTTGCTGACCGACAATCCCTGTTCTCTGATCGGGGCCATCCGCAGGTCGAAACGAAGTTGAGTTTGGCCGGTGTTGTTGGGAGTTCTCCGCCCCAGGTTCACGATTCAGGAGAGGGATCCGTGGCTCAGCGCCCGATTATTCTGGGTATTGTTGGCGATAGTGCTGCTGGGAAGACCACCCTTACCCGCGGCATTGCCCAAGTCTTGGGGGAAGAAAACGTTACTGTCATTTGCACCGACGACTACCACCGCTACGACCGCAAGCAACGCGCTGAACTGGGGATTACAGCCCTTCATCCCGACTGCAACTACCTGGATATCGTTCAGCAGCACCTGACGCTCCTGCGCACTGGCCAGCCGATCCTAAAGCCCGTCTATAACCACAGCACCGGCACCTTTGACCCTCCAGAGTACGTCAAGCCCAACAAATATGTCATCGTCGAAGGGCTGCTGGGCTACTTTACCCGTGGCATGCGGGATAGCTACGATGTCAAGGTTTATTTGGCTCCCCCAGAACATTTACGAGCCCTTTGGAAGATTAAGCGGGACACCCGCAAGCGCGGATATACCGAAGAGCAAGTGCGAGAAGAGCTCAAAAAGCGCGAACCCGACTCAGAGGCTTTTATTCGTCCACAGCGCCAATGGGCCGATGTAGTGGTCACCTTTTACCCGCCCCAAGAGGGATCCGACCAAGACGAGGTATTGCTGAATGCACGCTTGGTGCTGCGCCCCACCATTCCTCACCCAGATTTTTGGCAAATCCTCAATGCCCGCGACAATCACCTTAGCTCTGCCATTCGTTTGGATTTGGATCGGGATATGGGCAAGCCCGTCGATGTTTTGCAGATTGATGCCCATGCTACGGCCAGCCAAGTGATCGAATTGGAGCGGATGCTCTGCAACGAAATCCCTTACCTGGGCAAGTTCTGTAGCTTAGAGGGAAACCCCAACATCGGCCAGTTGATCGGCACCACCGGCGAGCTGCTCCAGAGCTATCCCCTGGCTTTGACTCAATTGCTGATCACCTACCACATGTTAAAAGCGGCCAACATCTACCAATAGAGTCCGTGGCGGTGAGGGATCCCCAGTTTCACAGGATCTGCAGGGGAGGGCTAGGCTCAGCACTGTAACCTGATCCTGGAGCAAACCTTTGTCAGCTTCTGCCAAAGACATGGGCTGTGCTGGAATTGAACCAGCGGCTCCCACCGTGTCAAGGTGGTACTCTACCACTGAGTTAACAGCCCCTACGAGCGATGCCGCTGTGCATCTGTCTGAAGGCCGGAAACAAATAATATCACATCTTAACCTGTCCCATTGGGGTCAACCTAGGTGGAGAGTGGACAGGTGCCCTATTTCAAATCAAAAAGGGGATCCGGTCAGCAACTGGTAGTGCAACACCTGGGGTGGGCGAGCAAAGTAGGGCCCGATGAGGGCACGCCAGCGGACAAAGTTTTCCGATTGGCGAAAGTTGACCAGATGGGCCTCTAGGGATCCCCACTGAACGAGCAGTAGGTATTGCTGAGGGTGCTCCAGACAGCGCTGCAGTTGGTGCCCTTGGTAGCCGTCGGTCTGCTGCAAATAGATGAAAGCTTGAGCGATGGCGGCTTCAAAGGCGGCTTCAGAGCCGGGGGTAATTTCAAACTGAGCCACCTCAAGGATGGAGGAAGCAGTCATGGGTTAGGTATGCAGGCCGCATTCGGTTTTGCTTGTGCCCTTCCAGCGTCCAGAGCGGGGATCCGCCCCTGGCTCAACAGGCGCAGTGCAGTGGAGGCAGCCGATACTGGGGTAGTGGCGATCGTGCAGGGGGTTGTAAGGGATCCCGTGGTCAAGGATGTATTTCCAAACTTGGCCATTTGTCCAGTCAGCCAGCGGGTTGAGTTTGAGGCGGTTGCGCTTGCCGTCCCACTGCACCTTGCCGATATCGGCGCGGGTGGGGGATTGTTCCCGACGCATCCCTGTAATCCAAGTGGTGCAACCGGCCAGAGCACGATTCAAGGGCTCCACCTTGCGGATGTTGCAGCAGAGGTCGGGGTTAGAGCGATACAGTTCTGGCCCGTATTGAGCTGCCTGCTCTTCCGGGGTAAGCAAGGGCTTGAAGATCTGCAGTTGCAAGTGGGGGTAGCGCGCCAACACCTGCTCCCGCAGTTGTAGGGTTTCCGGGAAGTGAAAATCGGTGTCCAGAAAAAAAGCGCGAACACGGGGGTTAATCGCCGTGAGCAGATCGATCAGCACTAGGTCTTCCGGGCCAAAGCTACAGGCCAGCACCAGCCCATCTCCAAATTCTTCAACCGCCCAGGTGAGCAGGTCGCTTGCCGACAAAGGCTCAAACCGTTCGCTCAGGGACGCCACTTGAGGTTGATACTGCTCCCGCAGCGCTTGAGCCGCCAGCTCCCAGCGGCTAGAAGGAGAAAGGCTTGCTGTCATAGGGGGAAGACACCGAACTCGACGATTTTTGCTTTTTTTAATCTACACTAATTCGGTCAAGCTTTAGGGGTTTTGATTACCAGGCGGCAGCGGGCAGAGGGAGAGAGCGGGATCCCTTGGCCCGGAGAGGGATTTGTCCCCAGCGATCCCGTCGGATCCCCATCACCAAGCCGTGCCAGAGGGGGCTGGGATCCAATGCCGGCAACTTAACCCAGTGGTAGCGCAACACCCCTCGCCGTGGGTTCACCTCCAGCTCAAACACCCGCAGAGCCGAAACCGGCCCCACCAGAGGAGGTGCTGTCAGGTAGGGGATCCCATCGCGGACATACACCTTCGGCACATGCAGGTGGCCACTCAGCACCGCCACCACCCGTCCGTGACGGGCCAAGAGAGCGTGTAGCGCCGAGGCTGGTTCGCTGAGGAGCCGGTACTTGCGAAACAAAACCGCGTCCATTTGAGTGGGAGCAATGAAGGGCGGCTGATGGATCAGCAGGATCAGCCATTCTTCCGGCACCGTTTGCAGATGTTCGCCCAGCCAGTGCAGTTGGGAGGGGCGGAGCACGCCCTGAGGCAAAGGGAAGCGTCCCAGGCTGGCGTCGAGGGCAATCAAGCGGATCCCGGGCAGAGGGGAAAGGCTGTAATCGACGTAACCGGTGGGAGCCGGGGACAGGGGAAATTGGCTTTGGCACCAACGGATAAACTGATCCCGGTTGAAGCGTCCCTTTCTCCCTAGGGTGTCGATATCGTGGTTGCCCAGGCTGAGGTAATAGGGCACCCGCAGTTGGGCAACAATCTCCTGGAAAGATTGAAAGCTCTCCGGATCCGCTTGATCCACCAAATCCCCGGTAAACACCACGAAGTGCAGATCGGGCACCTGGTTGAGATGGGCAACGGCGGCTTCCAACTGGCGGCGGGGGGAATCGGACATCCACCAACAGCGGCACCCCGTCTCGGGCATCAGGTGGACATCTGAGACTTGAGCAAAGCAAATGCGTTGGGTTGCCATTGTTTAGGTACTTATTCACACCTCACGCCCGCATCATAGTCAATGAGGGGCCGGGGGGCTATGGGCTTCTCTTAACCTCAGCTGGGAGCCATCGGCAACTGGGGCACAGGTAGGGCTGTGAAAGGGGCGCGCAGACTGGTCAAATTGGTCTGAGAGGGTTTCCCAGGCTGTCACCCCCAACTTTTCTCCCAGCAGGATGGATTGAATGGATCGATGAGTAGCAAAGCGGTCTGTACCCTTTGCTCCATCCCATACTTCCCGGCTCTGGAAAACTGCCGGATACAGCGCTTCAACACCGACCACATCCCCTCAATCCGATTCAACTTTGGTGTATACACAGGCAAGGGAGATTGGGTCGCCAAAATCCGGTTTACCCCCTTGCCCATCAAGCCGTGGGATCCAACCGCATCAACACCTGCCCAAACTCCACCGATTGCCCATTGCTCACCAAAATCTCGGTCACCACGCCTGCCGCTTCGGCCTCGATCTCGTTCATCAGCTTCATGGCCTCGATGATGCACAGGGTTTGGCCCTTGTTCACCCGTTGGCCAACCCGCACAAAGTCAGGTTCACCTGGAGCTGGGGCGCTGTAGAAAGTGCCCACCATTGGTGACGTCACGTCTATCCAATGGCTGGGGGTGGATTTGGGAGCAGTGGGAGGAGGGGGCGCTTCTGCAGGAGCAGGAGGAGGCGCAGAGGAGACAATAACCGGACTGGCGGGGGTGGAGGAGAGCTCAGTCGGGATCCCTTTGCGCAAGGTGAGGCGAAAATCTTTGAACTCCAGAGTTAGCTCGGTAACATCGCTCTCTTGCAGAGCGGCCAGGAGAAGACGAATTTCCTGCCAATTGACAACATCCAAGGGAAGGTTCACTCCTGATGCATCACCTGTCCACAACAGAAATCCATAACCGAAAAGGAGAGGGAGAACTCACTCCCGGCCCAGATAGGTGTCGGTGCGGGTATCGACCCGAATCCGTTCTCCAACCTTGATGAACAAAGGCACCTGGATCTCAGCACCGGTCTCCAGCTTGGCCGGCTTGGTTCCCCCAGTGGCGGTATCTCCTTTCACCCCTGGATCTGTTTCCACCACTTCCAGAACAACGGTGTTGGGCAGCTCCACATCGATCACCTGCCCATTCCAGCGCAAGATTGACACTTGCATGTTTTCTTTCAGATATTTCACGGCGGAGCCAATTTGGGCGGCGGTAATTGGAGCCTGCTCATAGGTCTCCATGTCCATAAACACCAAGTTGTTCCCTTCCGCGTAGAGATACTGCATCTCGACTTTTTCGATGGTGGCTGCGGGCAGGGTTTCACCGGCGCGGAAGGTTTTCTCCACAACGTTGCCAGTCTGCATGTTTTTGAGCTTAGTGCGCACAAAGGCTGCCCCCTTGCCGGGTTTCACATGCAGGAACTCGATCACCTTGTAGGGAGCTCCGTCAATTTCTACAGAGACGCCAGGGCGCAAATCGTTGCTTGAGATCATGTCAGCAGAGGGATCCGTTGCTTAGACTTCCCAATCTTACCGTGACGATGGGGCACTCCGTTCGCGCTGGGGAGGCGGAGTCCGATTCAGCCCTCTGAGATCAATCGGGGGCTGGCGACCGTAGAGGGGCAGCACCTCCTGCCACTGAGGGCGCAATCCGGCCCGAAAATCGGCGCGGGCCAATTCTGCCAACGCCACCACAGGTGCAGAATCCACAAAATCGGCGGCATTCACGGATAGAGCTTGCGGCCACTGTCGGAGAGTTGCCTGCCAAGCCTCTTCCTCCCAGAGCCGATCGGCCACTTCTGCAGCGACACCCTCTTCTGTCACCCGATATACGCCGCCATACCACTCTTCTCGTTTGGCGTCCATCTGCACCGCCACCGTCAAGGGCTGGGGCGGGGATCCCTGCCAGATCCACACATGGCGGGCTAGGACGGCCAAAGCCGAGTAGCCAAACACGGGAATGCCCAGTTGCTGGCCCAGCAGACGGGCCACGCTCACCCCCAAACGGCTGCCCGTAAAGCTGCCCGGCCCCAAAGCTACAGCGATCCCAGCTATCTGCGACCAAGCCTGACCGGCCAAGAAGACTTTCAAGCAGGGGTGCAACTGCGCTGCCATCTCCCGATCCAGCCACCAGCTCTGACTGCGGGTTTCTCCCAACCCTGGCTCCAACGGCAGCAGGGCCAGGCCCAAAACGGGCGTGGTGGTGTGGATCCCTAAAATCCAGCGGACAAGCGACATGGCCTCTCTCAGGATCAAAAAAGGTAGTTGACGAAACTTAACGGATGTTTTAAGTTTAGGTTGTCAATCTTCGCGCTTCCTTAGGGAAGTTTGTCCTCATGACTACTGTTATCCAA
>NZ_JBSRZW010000038.1:0-20406 GCF_054058015.1 Thermostichus sp. MS-CIW-30 | reverse complement strand
GTCGGAAGCAGGAACCCGCCGAGACGACTGCGCAAGGAGCCATCCATGCGCAGCGTGGTAGGAATCTCCAGCCTTCAGGCCGGGGAGGATGTCAACACAGCTTGCCCTCAGGGTCAGCACAGGTGAGAATAAAAAAACAGAGAAGCCATCCTCAAGCTCATTTTTGTCTGCCTGTGAATCCTGTTCGCACCCTCTCCGCCACCAAAGCGGCCTTTTTCAGCGCCTACCCTCGCCCGATCAACGCCGTCTATCGCCGGGTGGTGGAGGAGTTGTTGGTGGAGCTGCACCTGACCACCGTCAACAGCACCTTCGTCTACGATCCGTTTTTTGCCTTGGGGCTGGTCACCCTCTACGACGGGCTGATGGAAGCCTATCACCCCCCTGAGCAGCGAGAAGCCATTTTCAACGCCCTCTGTAAGGCTCTGCACCTCAAGCCGGAGGTGTTGCGCAAGAATGCCCGCGATCTGCTGGAGTTGATGGGAAGCGGGGATCCCCGTCAAAGACTTGATCTCCTCTGTCTCAAGCCAGAGGCGGAAGATGTGGGTGGGTTGAAAGCCATTTTGGAGCGCATGACTCAGCCGCCCTACGCCTACAGCCGGGTCTTAGCTGTTGGCCTTTACACAGCCTATGAAGTTGTGGCCAAGTCCCTTTACGAAGAACCAGAAGAACGCACCCGCCGCTTTTTGGAGAATGTGGTGAGCAAGCTGCCCTTTTCAACAGAGCGGGTGAGAAAAGATCTGGAGCTCTATCGCAGCAGTTTGGATCGCATGAAGCAGGCGCGGGCTGTGGTCGAGGAGATGGTAAAAGCCGCCCGGCGTCAGCAGGAACGCCGCCAATCGGCCGCCTCTTTGCCCGAGACTTCCCTCGGCGACCCAAGCAAGCCTGGCAGCTAAACCCCAGCCCTAAGCCAGATACTGAGCCCAAGTTTCCACCACCTCGGGGGATCCATACCAGCGCCGTCCACCCCGACCGGAATGGTAGCAGTTGGGCAGAGTGAGGTTAACAGCCCCCTGCAGGTGGGCAGCCTCGATGGGGGTAATGCCATCGCCCCACAATTCCCCCTGTCCAGCCGTGAGCCAATAGCTGTTGTAGGCCAGCCAAGCCAGATAATGCTCCTGTCGCCACAGGGATCCCAGACTCAACCTCTGCCCCTGGATGACCCTGCCCGCCACGCACACATATTTGACCTCGGGCCAAAAGGCCCCCGGATAGTGGGTGTTGACAAAGTCCAAATTGCGCTTCGTCCAGCGCTCCCGGCTGGTGTGGGGGGATCCCAGGCTGATCAGCGTAGCGACGTGCTCCCGCCCCTGCCACACCTGTCCCCCATAGGGCACGGATCCCAGGTAGATGCGGGCAATCCAGCCGCCGGCGGAGTGGGCCACCAGGTTAACTCGGTCAACCCCAAACTCAGCGCAGGTCTTTTGGATGGTCTCTCGAAGGGCCCACAGGATGGGAGTGACAGGCCTTCCCCCCAGTGTGGGAAACCAACTGCGCACCTGCAACGGCACCACCCGTGCCGCATAGCCGCGGGCTTCCAGCTCTTGGCGCAGGGGCTCATACTCCGACGCACCCGCCAGATAACCGGGCAAAATCACCACAGGGGCCATACGCTAGCGGGGATACCAGAACATGCCTTTGATCCCCTCAGGGTCGGCGGTGAAGCCCAGCCGTTCGTAAAAGCTGACCACTCCCTGATCGGCAAAAAGGGTGATGTTGCTGATGTCTCGGGCGCGCAGCTCGTGGATCACCTTTTCCATCAGCCGCTTGCCCAGACCCTTGCCCTGGAAATCGGGATGAACCACCACATCCCAAATGGTGGCATTGAAAGCGTGGTCGGACGTTGCCCGGGCAAAGCCGATGAGGCGACGGTAGCTGCCCCGCTGCTGCCACATCGACACCACCAAAAAGCTGTGCTGCAGGGCTTTTCTCACCTTGTGAATGGGGCGACGCGACCATCCCACCGCATCGCAGAGCTCCTCTAGCTCGTACAGATCCAAGTTGGGATCCAAGCTGAAGAGGATTGTCTCCCCTCGTACCACCACCGTTTCCTGGCGACGGTCGGCCCTAGCTGTTTGCGCCGGCTCTTTGGTTGTAGCAGCTCCTGCTGACCCGAACAGGCCCTTCCAAAAACTCATGTGAATCGCTGCCGAGTGAAAGCTCACCCCTACTTTGGGTGAGCGTGTCCTCAGTATAGCCAGGATCGGTGGCGGAATTGTTTCCAATTTCTAGGGATCCCCCCGAAGGGGGAACTTCTAGAGGACGAGACTGTGCTCATCTTCAACAATTTGGGTTTCCAATTTCTAGGGATCCCCCCGAAGGGGGAACGAGAAGGTAAACGCAACTCCAATCAAGTTGGCAAAGGGGTTTCCAATTTCTAGGGATCCCCCCGAAGGGGGAACACGGGGAAGACTCGGGCCACTATGTTAGCCCGTATTGAAGTTTCCAATTTCTAGGGATCCCCCCGAAGGGGGAACCATCGAGTTCTTTGAGCACGAGGTGGTATTCACCTTTAATACTGTTTCCAATTTCTAGGGATCCCCCCGAAGGGGGAACTATAACGCTATTGCACTTTCCATTAAAGACCAGGCTGTTTCCAATTTCTAGGGATCCCCCCGAAGGGGGAACTTTATATTCAATACACTGCCCACCAGCTTCACTAAGGTTTCCAATTTCTAGGGATCCCCCCGAAGGGGGAACATTCGCGAAGCGTACGAATGCTTGAAGGCTCTTGATGTTTCCAATTTCTAGGGATCCCCCCGAAGGGGGAACAAACCGAGTATGGTTACTGTTACACCTTCCGAGACATCGAGTTTCCAATTTCTAGGGATCCCCCCGAAGGGGGAACATGCCCCAGGTTGGGAGGGAGCAGTCAAAGGGATCCAGCAGTTTCCAATTTCTAGGGATCCCCCCGAAGGGGGAACATGAACGAAGAGCAATATCCACACGCTGTCTCTGTTGTTTCCAATTTCTAGGGATCCCCCCGAAGGGGGAACTCCCCACTCATTTGGAGGACATCTGACGGATTCATATAGTTTCCAATTTCTAGGGATCCCCCCGAAGGGGGAACAACGTAATAAATGAAATAACATCTGTACCAACAATTGTTTCCAATTTCTAGGGATCCCCCCGAAGGGGGAACAGCATCATCTGCTCAAGCTTATCAAGCTCGTTAGGGGTTTCCAATTTCTAGGGATCCCCCCGAAGGGGGAACATAAATCTCTGTTTGATATCACTAATAATCCTATAGCGTTTCCAATTTCTAGGGATCCCCCCGAAGGGGGAACACGATTAGTCCAATACTCATTCCCTACATACAATTCATAGTTTCCAATTTCTAGGGATCCCCCCGAAGGGGGAACGCCTTTAGGAGGTTGATATGGAAGCTAAACTGTTCACGTTTCCAATTTCTAGGGATCCCCCCGAAGGGGGAACCCTTAAGAAACGACGTCGCACGCACAGCGCGTAAAGAGTTTCCAATTTCTAGGGATCCCCCCGAAGGGGGAACAACTGGGGTGGCTACCTCAGTACTCCCCAGATGGTTCAAAGGTTTCCAATTTCTAGGGATCCCCCCGAAGGGGGAACCGGGGAGGCTACGAACCCTGGGGCGAGGGCTGGATCGTTTCCAATTTCTAGGGATCCCCCCGAAGGGGGAACTGGAAAACCATGAAACAAATGTGGGACATTACTGTAGTTTCCAATTTCTAGGGATCCCCCCGAAGGGGGAACTGGTTAATCCTAGAGGATCACTGGACCGATCCTGGAGTTTCCAATTTCTAGGGATCCCCCCGAAGGGGGAACCCTTGGCATGCGGGTCATACCGGTACTCAACTACGATGTTTCCAATTTCTAGGGATCCCCCCGAAGGGGGAACTTCCCTGCCAAATCGGAGGTTTCAATGGCCATCTTGTTTCCAATTTCTAGGGATCCCCCCGAAGGGGGAACCCACCCCTATTAAACCCAAGCAGGGCAAGGAATGCAAGACCCATTTGCGAGGGATCCGGAAAAAAGTCGGCAAAAAGAGCTGCGGCGAGGGGGTTTTGGGGCTGGAAAGCCTTGTGGCGCAAGGCATCGAGGGATCCGACGAAAGAATCGGCCTTTGCGGCTTTTGGCGGATCGCTCGCGGAGGCGTTGATACCGTTTGGGTGTTGTCTTGGAAACAAGGGTGAGTACCCGAGCCTCAACCGGAGTTTGCGGGGCTTGGCGATTGCCCAAGGCGTGCCCCCTAGCCGCGGGTGTAGCCGGCTGGGGGATGAAAGCAGATACGATGTTTTCAACTTTTCACAGTCGGAGAAATCTCATGAAAAAGTGGATTGCCTCGGCTACAACCCTACTCTGCTGTGTGCTTGTCCTGGTTCTGTTTTGGCCCCACGTTACCTCTGCCCAGAGGCAGACCCTCAATCTCTACATCTGGTCAGAATACATCGATCCCGACATCCTCACCGCCTTTGAAAAAGCCACCAATAGCCGCGTGCTGGTCAGCGTGTACGAATCCAACGAAGACATGGTGGCCAAACTGCGGGGGGGAGGCACCAGCCAGTACGACATTGTTGTTCCCACCGACTACATTGTGCCCAACATGTTGGAGCTGGGACTGCTGCAGCCTCTCAACAAAGAATTGATCCCCAACCTAAGCAACCTGGGCGAAAAATTTGTCGGCCTGCCCTTTGATCCAGAAAACACCTACACCGCCGCCTATCAGTGGGGCACCACCGGCATTGGCTACCGCAAAGACCGCCTGCCCGAAAACTTTGAACGCTCTTGGGGATTGATTTTCGACCCGCAGCAGCAGTATGGCCCCTTTGTGATGATCGACGAGATGCGCTCCATGATCGGCGCTGCTGCCGTTTACCTGGGCTTCGATATGAACACCACCGTTCGCTCCGAACTGCAGCAGATCCAGCAGCTTTTGATCGACACCAAGCGCCGCAGTGCCGGCCTAATTGGGGGCGTGGGGGGCAAAAACCAACTGGTTTCTGGAACGGCCAATGTAGCCATCGTCTACAGCGGCGATGCCCTGCAAGCTGCCGAAGAAAACCCCAACATCGGCTATTTTGTCCCCCGCGAGGGTGCCCACATTTGGCTGGATGTAATGGCCATTCCCGCCCAGGCCCCCAACCCCGAGCTGGCCAATCGCTTCATCAATTTCATCCTGGATGCTGAAGTCGGCGCTCAACTGAGCAACCACAACCGCTTCGCCACCCCCAACGCTGCAGCTCTGCCCATGATCAACCCAGAAGATCGGCAAAACCCGGCCATCTACCCTGACGAAGAGGCCCTGGCCAAACTCACCTACCTTAAAGTGCTGTCAGGGGAAGAGCTGCGCCTCATCGACGCCCTCTGGACAACCGTGAAAAGCAGCTAGGGATCCCTTGTTAGCTCTCGACATAAAACTTGACACTTTTTAATATCTGAGCCACATTAAAGATGTCACCTGTTGATGGAGCTAGAACCATGGAAAACCAAGAAGCTAAGTTTGGCTTTACCACCTTCGCCGAAAAGTGGAATGGCCGTTTGGCAATGTTGGGCTTTGTGATCGGCGTTGCGACCGAGTTGCTGACCGGCCAAGGGATCCTCTCTCAAATTGGCCTGATGTAATCCCAGTAGACCCAAGACACTGCTGTAGATCTTTGCTGTAGATCTTTACAGGCCTGGCTGCGGCCAGGCTTTTGCATCGCTTCCGAATGCAACAGGCATGAAAATTTCTGCTGCATTGCTTCCTAACTCCCCTCTCTCTGGGAGAGGGGGTGGCCGCGGAAGCGGCGCCGAGCCTTTGGAATCTATCCTTCCAGATCTCGCAAGTACTGGCGGATATGAGCCAAGATGCGTTCTAGGTCTTCTGGGGCCTGGAGAGCGCGTGCCCATTCTAGGTCATGACCACCTTGGGATCCCTGCTGGGCCAGCGCTACCCCCAAGTGCTCCAGCTCGCGGACCACTTGGCAAAAAGCGTTGGCTCCCACGTTGGAGCTGGCTCCTTTGAGGCGGTGGGCGACCCGCCGCATTCCTTCTGCATTGCAACCGGCAATGGCTTGGCGCAGTTGCGGAAGCTGGGTTTCGCAATCTTGGATGAACACCTGCAATAGCTCTCGCTGAAACCCCCGGTCCCCGCCGGAAACCTGATCCAGATAGGCAGAGTCGATGGGATAGGGCAAGGTGGGAGAAGAGGGATCCCGGCTCTCAGCGGGGGAAGCTGGAGAGGCTGCTTCAGAAGCGGCTTGGTTGGAGGATCCCCCTGCAGACTGAGCAATCAGCTGGCTCCAGTGGTTGAGCAACCTTTGCAAATCTTCCTTCAGCACCGGCTTGCTGAGATAGTCGTCCATACCTGCCTGCAGGCAACGCTCCCTATCCTCCTGCATGGCGTTGGCCGTGATGGCAATCACCACTGTGCGGTGGCCGGATCTCCGTTCCTGTTGGCGTAGGCGGCGGGTGGCCTCGTAGCCGTCCATCACCGGCATTTGGCAATCCATGAGAATAAGGTCATATCTGACCTGCTGCAGGAGATCCAATACCTCCTGACCATTGGCCACCACATCGGCCTTGTAGCCCAAACTCTCGAGCTGGCGCAAAGCCACCTTTTGGTTGACGGGGTTATCCTCTGCCAGCAAAATGCGCAGGGACTGCTGGGGTCGGTCGGCCATAGGCGTCGTCTGAGAGAGAGGGGGGCCAATGCCCAAAAGAGAGGTGGAGAGGCCAGAAGATTTCCCCAGGGCCATGGCCAACGCCTCCTGCAGACGGCTTTGTTTTACCGGCTTAACCAAGTAGGCAGCAAAGCCGATTTCGGCAGCGCGGCGGGAGTGCTCCCCCAGTCCCAGGGAGGTCATCATCACCAGTTGCGTCTCGGCCAGTTGCGGATCTGCCTTGATCCAGCGGCCCAAGGTCTCCCCATCCACCTCTGGCATTTGCATATCCAAAACGGCCAGGGGGAAGGGTCTGCCTTCCCGAACGGCTTGGCGCAGTTTGTCCATAGCCTGATAGGCATTTTCGGCCTCTTCCACCACCATTCCCCAAGCCGCGGCCTGACAGCGCAGGATCTTGCGATTGGTGGCGTTGTCGTCCACCACCAACAGTCGCTTGCCCTGCAGATCCACCGGGATGCGAGCAGAAGGCTGGGCAAGCTGCTGGACGTAGGGCTGCCGCTCCAGAGTCAGCTCAACGCTGAAGGTGCTGCCCTGTCCCTCCTGGCTTTGCAACGAGATGGTTCCCCCCATCAGTTCTGTCAGTTGTTTGCAGATGGCCAAGCCCAGTCCCGTGCCCCCGTATTTGCGGGTGGTAGAGGCATCCACCTGGCTAAACGGTTGAAATAGCTTGCTCTGCGCCGCCGCCGGGATCCCGATCCCGGTATCTCTCACCGAGAGCCTGAGGTGGACATGGGTAGCGGTTTCTTGCAGCACCTCCGCTTGGATCACCACCTCCCCCTGGTGGGTGAACTTAATGGCGTTGCTTACCAAATTGTTGAGGATTTGCCGTAGTCGCGAGGCATCTCCCCGCAGGTAGCGCGGCACTTCCGGTGGCATGAGCACCGCCAGCTCCAATCCCTTGGCGTGGGCAGTGGGGGCAAACAGATCCGCCACCTCTTCCAGACACGAGCGGAGATCGAAATCCAGGATCTCCAGCTCCATTTCCCCGGCCTCCAATTTGGAGAAGTCCAGGATGTCGTTGATGAGGGTGAGCAGCGCATCGCCGCTGACGCGGATGGTCTCTACAAAGTCCCGCTGTTCTGCATTGAGGGGGGTCTCCAGCAGCAGGCCCGTCATCCCCAACACCGCGTTCATGGGGGTGCGGATCTCGTGGCTCATGGTGGCCAAGAAGCTGCTCTTGGCCTGGGCAGCTTGCTCTGCCGCTTTGCGGGCTTGTTCTAGCTCGAGGCTGCGCTTTCTCTCCCGCTCCAAAAGGGCTGCCTGGGTGAGGGCAATGCCAATTTGGTTGGCCAACTGCGACAGCAGCTCCATCTCAAAGGGTTGCCACTGACGGGGCCCGGAGCACTGGTGGGCCAGCAACAACCCCCACAACTGCTGCTCCAAAAACAGCGGCACCACCAAGTTGGCCCTGACCTGCATTTTTTGCAGCAGCTCTAGGTAACAAGGCTCCAGTCCTTCACTTTCCACATCGCTAACAACGCGAACGCGGCCCTGGCTGTAGAGCTGGGCGTACTTTTCCTGAAAACAGGGATCCTCGATCACCTCTCCCAGCAAGGAGGGGATCCCTGGCTGAGTTTTCTCGTTGGAGATGATCCCGGAGCCATCCGGCTGGAAGCGGTAGACCAAGACTCGGTCGGCTTTGAGCAGGGCTTGGATTTCTGTTACCGCCGTCTCTAGGATCTCGGCGATATCCAAAGATTCGCGGATCTTCAAGCTGAGATTGGCTAGCAACTGAGCCCGGCGGTTTTGCCGCTCCAATTCCTCTGCCGCTTTCTTCTGCTCGGTAATGTTGCGGAAGATGCCCCGCGTAGCCACCATTACTCCATCTTCAAAGCGGCAGTTGACATTGCCCTCCACCCAAACGGTTTCACCGCTGGCCGTGAGGAAAGCTGTCTCTACTCTCTCTACTTTCTCCCCCGATAGAAGCTTCTGGAAAAGAGCCTGGCAGTGCTCCCGGCAGTCGGGATGGAGAATGTCGAAGAGGGTCATTTGATAAACTTGAGCTTCGTCGTAGCCCAAGGTCTCCTTCCAAGTGCGGTTGACATATAAAAAGTGCCCTTCAGCATCCACGCTCTGGATGAGGTCGCTGGCATTTTCAAAGAGATCCCGGTAGCGCTCTTCACTTTCTTTTAGGGCTAGCTCCGCCAGCCCACGGTCGGTGATGTCGATGCCAGTGCTCATGAGAAACTCTGCCTCACCGTTGGCACCGATTAAGGCGGTATTGGTCCAGTCAATCAGCCGCAGTGCCCCTTGCTTGGTGCGCCAAAAATTCTCATGGCGATTCAAAAAGAGGGAATAGTTGCCCTTGAGCTGTTCAAAAGCTTGCTTCACACCAGGCACATCTTCCGGCGGGATCAAACCCAAATCCCACAGCAGCCGGTTCTTAACTTCTGCCAGCGAGTAGCCAGAAAGCTGCTCGGCAGCGCGGTTGAAGCGCAGGATACGCCCTTCTGGATCCATGACCACCACCAGCGCCCCTGCCGTATCGATAACCGCGTTGGTAAAATCCCGCTCTTGCTTGAGGGATCGCTCTGCCTTTTCCCGCTCAGCACTTTCTCGGCGAATGAGGGAGTAAACAGCAGCCAAGATGCAGTAGGTAAACGTTAGACCCGCTAGCAGGATGGCATTGGTGCCGCTCCAGGCTAGCTGAAACTGATCGCTACTTTGCTGCAGCCGGCGGTGATCTTCCTCTTGTAGCGACGCTACCACGTCGACAATCCGCTGCCTCAATTTTTCCTCTTCCTGACTTTGCAGCGCTTCTTGAACCGCAGATAGCTCCCCTTGCTTCCTCAGCTCAATCAAATCATGGTTGAGTTTCAGCCACGGCGCCAGCAGCAGCTCTAGCCGGCTCAGGTGCTCTTGCTGCACGGGATCCAAGGCCGCAAATTCCTGTAGCCGATCCAGAAGAGCAAACAGCGAATCGGTGCTTGTCTGATAGCTCCGTAAGAAGCTCGCATTGCCTGTAAGGAGATAGCTGCGCTTGTGGACTTCTGCGGCCTCCACTTCTCTTAGCAGCTTCTCTAGAACCTCGTGCTCTTCTAGAAGCTGGGTTACCTCCCTGTTGATCTGGGGCAGACGGGAAGCAGCGCGGTGGGCGGAGTAGGCGATCCCTGCCAAGATCAGGGCAGCCAGGCCAAAACCGGCGGTAACTTTGAGGAGAAAGCGGTTTTTGCGGGCAGGTTTAGTATCCCCCGACTTAGGCAGCAGAGGCGTCTGAGCCAGTTCCCTCAAAGTACGGCGCAGCTCCAGTTGGGCCACCACCTGATGGGCCAGGGCCTTGAGCTGATCCAGTTGCTCCGGGCTGAGCTGCCGGGGTTGGAAATCGACAACGCAGAGGGTGCCCAACGCCTGCCCTTCCGGAGTTACTAAGGGCACGCCGGCGTAGAAGCGGATGTGCGGCTCTTGGGTAACAAAAGGGTTGTCGGCAAAGCGGGGATCCTGAGTGGCATCGGGCACCACCAGCGGCTCTTTAGGCGACAAGATGGCGTGGGCGCAGAAGGCCACATCCCGTGGGGTCTCCTGCACATCGACGCCGAATTTGGCTTTAAGCCACTGGCGGTGTTCGTCGATAAGGCTGACCAGAGCAATGGGCGTGCCGCAGATGTGGGCAGCCAGCCGCACGAGTTCGTCAAAGCTGTTCTCAGGAGCGGTGTCCAAAATCTGATACTGCCGCAGGGCAGCCAGCCGCTGCTCTTCGTTGGGAGGGAGGGGGGCCTTAGGCATAGGTCAAACTAAGCGGAGAGAAAGGGATCCCGATCCACCGATCTCGGAGGTCGATAGTCTCAAGGTAAAAGAGGTAACCCCAGCATAACTTCCAAGCCTCTCCACCGGAAGCTACAGGGATCCGATCCCCAAGCTTGCTTCCTGTTGGATTAGTTTGCTACATTTTCGCCATGCTGGTGTCAGCTACTCTGGCTTCTGCAGGCGAGCCAAAATAAGGGTCTGAGCCGTGGCCCGTCCAGAGCCGCCGCGGGCAGAAGGGAAAAAGACTTACCGGATCCCAGTTTCAGTATTTATACTGATGTCAAAGATGAGAAAGCTCAATAAGCTTCCTCTAATGCATTTGGTTTCACTTACCCTATAAATAATCAAATCCTAACATTTTTAAGCAAGCTTCGAGTTGAAATTTCTCAACGGAAGACTTACTATAGAGCGACGAGCTTTGTAAAGGGGGAATACTCTCAGTCATGCAAAAACTCCAAGACAGTTTGGTAAAAGCTCTGAGCATCGATGGAGCACTGGGGGTAGCGCTGGGGGACTGGAAAACTGGGATGTGCTTGGGATATAAGGGCACCAACAGCCCCGCTTTCCCAGAAGCTAACTTGGAGCTGGCAATCGCCGGAAACCCGGAAACACAGAAGTGATTCGCGCTAAGATGCGAGTCGCGGAGTCACTTAAGTTCACCGACAGAATTGAAGAGATTTTAATCATCCTGGAAACTCAGTACCATCTAATGTATATGCTTAAAAGCATAAGCGGCCTATTTTTCTACCTAGCCTTAGACCGAGAAAAAGGGAACTTAGCTCTTGCCCGCATTAAACTCAGTCAAATTGAGAGCGAATTGACCCTCTAAGGGCAACTTGAAAGAGATGAAGCATCACGGCGAGCAGGGAGTCTAATTTGGCCGTGGAGCTACACCCCCAATACTTATCCTTGGCCGACAGGGCATGTCGGCATAGCTTAACCTGAGTGTTGAAGGAAAGAGAGTGCGGAACCGGGGACTTGAACCCCGAAGGCATTGCTGCCACTAGAACCTGAATCTAGCGCGTCTACCATTCCGCCAGTTCCGCGGCGATCTACAAGTGTGCCCAAAGCAGGGGATCCCTGTCAAGGCTGGCAAAAGGGATCCCTTGCCGGCGGCTCTATCTGTGCTAAGCTCTGCTGCGCACCAGATGAAAGCTGATCAACGCTGACCTTGGCCGACTTTACCTTTACTTGTGAGGGCACTTGCCCCCACACTCAAGCGCGGGCGGGATACTTCGTCACCCCCCACGGTGGGATCCCAACCCCTTGCTTTATGCCGGTGGGAACTTTGGCCAACGTGAAAACCCTCACCCCGGCCCAGCTCAAGGAGACAGGTGCCCACATCATCCTCAGCAACACCTATCATCTCCACCTGCAACCTGGCGAAAGCATCATTCAAGCGGCAGGGGGGCTACACTGCTTTATGGGCTGGTCGGGCCCCATCCTTACCGACTCAGGGGGCTTCCAGGTCTTCAGCCTCAGCGCCATTCGCCAAATCAACGAGGAGGGAGTGACGTTCCGCTCTCCTCTCGATGGCCGCATCATTCACTTCACCCCAGAGCTATCCATCCAGATTCAAAATGCCTTGGGTGCCGATGTGATCATGGCCTTCGACGAGTGCCCGCCCTACCCTGCCAGCCCTGAGGAAGTGGAAGCAGCGGTGCGGCGAACCACCCAGTGGCTGAAACGGTGCGTGAAAGCCCATCGCCGCTCAGATCAGGCTTTGTTTGGCATTGTGCAGGGGGGAGTTTACCCTGAGCTGCGCCGGCGGGCGGTGGAAGAGGTCTGTCGGTTGGATCTGCCGGGCTATGCCATTGGCGGGGTGAGTGTGGGGGAGCCGGTCGAGTTTATGCACGCCGTTGTGCGGCAAACAGCCCCTCTACTGCCGGCAGATCGCCCCCGTTATCTCATGGGGGTGGGCACCTATGCAGAGATGCGGGCCGCCGTGGCCGCCGGAGTGGATTTGTTTGACTGCGTGATCCCCACCCGCTATGCCCGCCATGGCACGGTGATCAGCCGGGGCAAACGCTGGAACATCAAAAATGCCGAGCACCGCCGCAGCCTGGATCCCATCGATCCCGATTGCCCCTGCTACACCTGCCGCCACTTTAGCCGCGCCTACTTGTGCCACCTCATCCGCGCCCAGGAGATCCTGGGCTATACCCTGCTTTCTATCCACAACATCACGGAGCTGATGCGCTACACCCAAAAGATGCGCCAGGCCATCTTGGAAGGCAAGTTTCACGAGAACTGGGATCCCTGGAGCTAAGCCGGCCGGGAGATTTGTCTGGAAGCATCTGATCCATTTTGGTAGAATAAGTACATGGGATAGTACGTGCATGTACGTGCATTTAAGCTATCCCATGTAGCCGCAGGAAGGAGTCAGATCATGGCTATCCGAACCCTCAGCAGCGTGATTGAACAGCACATCGCCGGCCTTCCGGGCTTGATTGCTGTTTTGATAGGGCGGGCCACTGATGGTACCACAGTAGCCAAAGTAACCTACGTCAGCGATTCCCAAGAGGAGCAAGCCCTAGAACGTTTGGGCACCTACGCCGGCGACCTAGTCCAGGCCAACAGTCGTCTATGCCAGCTTGTCAGCTCTGACCAAGAGGCGGACTACCTTTTGGCCGGCACTTCGGCGTTGCGGGTTGTCATCAAAGCGTTTCCCAAAAGCCCCTACTTTGTGTTACTCCTGACCCGTTCCATCACCGACCTCAGAGCCATTTCAGAGCGCATCAAAGCCATTCTGATTGACGGAAAGCCGCTACTGCCCCCTGTGCAGGACAGCACTATGTCTGTGGCTCAGGCTTTGATGGACTATGCCAAGCGCTACGCTCCGGATCCCAACTTTGTGGCTCTGCGCCTGTCTTTGAAAACGGGCCTAGACCGCAACCGTCTCGAAAAGGGCGCCCTGAGCCGTCAGGAGCTGCGCATTCTCTACAAAGCAGTGGCAGATCTCTTGGGCCGAGAGCGCCTGCCTATTGCCATGCCGGTCTGAGTAGTCGAGAATAGCTGGCGAGGTTTGTCTGAGGGCAGTTGCTGCGCTTGTGGGATCCCCTATTGTTTATCTGAGTTCACTTGCCTATGCTTGAGCATCTACATCTCGACCGCGACCGTAAGCTCATCTCCCTGTTTGGAGAGCCGGTTATCTTCCACTGCCATCACTACAACCTCTTCCTGCAGCAGACTATTGAAGATCCCGACTGGATCGATGGAGTGGGAATTCTGCGCACCGCAGCCCAGGAGATCTTTTACAGTCTTCTGTACGGAGCTTTCAAGGCTCTTGGCATTCAGGAGACCCAAGAGCGCCTGGCAGTAGCAGCTCAGATCTTCAGTTTTTTAGGATTTGGGCGGCTGGCGTTTGAGGTGACACCTTCAGGCGGGGAAGTGCAGCTTACCCATTCTCACTATGCAGAAGGTTGGCTGAGCAAGTACGGGGATCAGGTCAACCGCACACGTCCCATTGACCACTTGGCGGTGGGCTATGTGGCGGCAGCTCTGGATGCCACGTTTGGCGAGCTGGGAAGCTACGGGGCAGAAGAAACGGAGTGTATGGCCGTTACGCGCAAGGATCACTGCGTGATCCAGGCCACTCGGCTGCCGCGGCCCCAGTTGTTGACTCCCAGTCCAGGGATGGGCAAGTTGATCGAGCAGCCGCTCCAGTTCCCCCGGCCCACAACAGCAGTGGACTACGATGCGGTCAACGAAGCTCTGTGGGGCTTGCCTTTGGCCGGAGATGAGCGGGGGCAAATTCGCGCGTTTAACGTGTTGCTAACGCGCATGCCTGCCAACTACTGCAACCGCATTCAATATCGCTTTTTACAGGAGCTGAAGGCGGTGCGGGCTGAGCTGATGGGGGTGGGGGAAGCTCTCATCCGCGAGTCGGGGCATGTTTGTGTCTTCTACACCTTCGGCAACATCATGGAATCGGTGGAGTGGGAAACCCTGGTGGGGCCGATGCTGGAGAAGGACACGGACTGGATCCACGGCGGCTATGCGGTGGCCAGCAGTCTGGGGTGGGGTCGCTGGCAGGCTTTGGAGGTGGTGAGCGGCGAGTCTTGCCGGGTGGCCATTGACGGCAACTACGAAGCCAACTACTTTTTGGCTTCCTACCCACGGGCAGAGGATCCCGCCTGCTACTTTGCCCAAGGGGCGGTGCCGGCGATAATGAATCTGGTCTACAACGGCAACATCCAGCAGAAGCCGGTTTTGGATCAAGTCTTCTACAACCGCCTCTTCCAGCGGGGTGGGCTCTTCCACGGCAAGGAGACCAAAGCCAGAGAGCAAGGGGATCCCTGGTGCGAGTTTTACGCCGCTCGCGTCAGCGGGACGGAGTCCTTGCGGATGTAGGGATCCATGCAGGTGCGTGTCCTCAGGCGGCGGGAGTGTGGGGCTGGGTGGGCCACCGACCTGCTGCTGCCACGTTGCCTTGTCTGGTCAGAGGTAGAGGCTCTGGCCCAGGAATGGGGGGCTGCCTGTCGCTGTTTTCAAGGGCAACTGGTGTGGCTGGATCTGCCCTCAGGCCGGATTACGGCTTCACTGCGGGTGCCCCGCCTGACGTTGCGACTCCACGATGCCAACGCTGAGGCGCAGATCTTAAATCGTTTGCAGCAGTTGGCCAAGTCTTCTGGTTCCCAGACAGAGGGAAGTTAAGGGCAAAACGAGAAGTTTAGCTTGGCACCGACATTTTGCGGCAGACTATCGACCAATGCAGGATCGACTTTCCAGGAGTGCCATGCGCCCACCAAGTTCGAGCCTGCTGAGGAACTGGGAGCCGCGTTCATACTCGCTCATAGTCATAATGTATGCAGCATGCATGCAGCTCGGTACCTACCTTGCCATAGCAAAGAGAGCGCTCCATTCTTGGTTGGGCACACCCGGCTTGGCGATGATCTCAAGGATGCGATTTTGGGCAGCGGGCTGGAATAAACTTTCGACGGCTACTTGGGCTACTTTCGTGCGGGGGATGCTGCCGTCAAAGAGGGTATCCGCCTTGGATAGGACAATGCCATCGTCGTTGTCTTGGTTTTTTAGGCCCCCCGGTCGAACGATGGTGTAGGTGAGGCCGCTTTTTTGCAGGTATTCTTCTGCGCGTTTTTTCCACACCAGGATCAGCCAAAACAAGTTGAGGGGATGGAACAGCTGGGAAACACACAGGGAAGAGATTAAAACAAAGTGTTGGATCCCTTTGGCTTTGGCCACATCGACCAGGTTCTTGGTGCCTTCATAGTCGACTCGGTAGGGCTGAAAGGGATCCCAACTGGGCCTGGCCCCGGTGGCACAGAGCACCACCGTGCATCCTTCCATGCCCGTCTCCAGCGTGGCCGGATCCAGCACATCCCCCACCACCACTTCCGCTTCGGGGGGCAAAACCCGAGCGGCCAGCTCATGGCTGCGCACCAGCGCCCGTACCGGGATGTCGCGGCCCACCAACTCTTTGACAATGCGGCGTCCGGTTTCTCCTGTAGCCCCTGCAACAAAAGCCTGCATAAGTTTCTCCTGCAAAGCTGTTTATACCCGGTGTAGCTGTTTGAGGATTTGCAGTGGCCCCATCTGCCATTATCTTCCCAAAATCGGCCTCAGGTTCCATCCTTTCCATGACAGGATGGTAGGGATCCCGCCCCCCGGTGCATCAGATGGTTGCCCAAGCTGCTCCTACTGCCTACGAGGCCCAAACCCAAGCTCTTGCCCAATCTCTGTTCGCCTCTCTTTCGGGAGAGAAGCGATCCCTGCTGGCCCAGTGGCGGGATCAACTGCGCTGGGAGGACAAGCTGCTGGCCTGGGCGATGGAAAACCCCCACTTGCGCACCCAGTTGTTCCGCTTGATCGATGTCTTGCCCAGCTTGAAAAGTAAGGCTGAGGTGGCCCGCCATTTGCAGGAGTATCTTTCAGATCCGGCGGTGGAATTGCCGGGAATGCTGAAAAGCCTGCTCAACTTTGCAGACCCCGACTCCCTGCCAGGACAATTGGCTGCCAGCACTCTCACCGCTGCTGTGGAAGTCTTGGCCCGTCGCTACATTGCCGGAGAAACTCTACAGCAAGTCAGCAAAACTCTGGAAGCTTTGCACCGGCAGGGTATGGCTTTCACCCTGGATTTGCTGGGGGAAGCCGTCATCACCGAAGCGGAAGCCCAATCCTACCTGGATCGCTATCTGCAGGTGATGGAGCATTTGGCAAAGATGGTCAAAACCTGGCCACAACCGCAGCCGGTGCCGCAAGTGTCGGTAAAGCTGACAGCCTTCTATTCCCAGTTCGATCCCATCGATCCCCTGGGGGCCAAAACCAGAGTGGGGGAACGGATTCGCATCCTGTTGCGCCGGGCAGAAGCTCTGGGAGTCGGGATCCATTTCGACATGGAGCAGTACCGCTACAAATCCCTCACCCTGGCCATTTTGCAGGAGCTGCTGCTGGAGCCGGAGTTCAAAAGCCGCACCGACGTTGGCCTGACGCTGCAAGCCTACCTGCGGGATAGCTACACCGATCTGCAAAACCTGATCGCCTGGGCCAAAGAGCGGGGATCCCCGGTGACGGTGCGCTTGGTCAAGGGGGCCTACTGGGATCAAGAGACCATCCTGGCGGCGCAAAAGCACTGGCCGCAGCCGGTTTACAACAGCAAGTCTGCTACCGACGCCAACTTCGAGCGCATGACCCAGCTTTTGTTGGAGCACCACACCCATCTCCACGCTGCCATCGCCAGCCACAATGTGCGCTCTCAGGCCAAAGCCATCGCCATTGCCCAAGCCCTGGAGGTGCCCCAGTCTGCTTTTGAACTGCAGGTGCTCTATGGCATGGCCGATCCCCTGGCCAAGGCCCTGGTGCAGAAGGGACAGCGGGTGCGGGTGTACTGCCCCTACGGGGAGCTGCTGCCGGGCATGGCCTACCTGATCCGGCGCTTGCTGGAAAACACCGCCAACACCTCTTTTCTGCGGCAAAGCGTTCAGGGCTACAACCCCGAGCAGCTGTTGGCCCCACCGGTCTTGGAGGAGGGATCCGTTTTTCCAGCTCCTTCCCTCTCGTTTGCCGCCGCTCCCGATACGGATTTCAGCCAGCCCCAGCAGCGGGATCCCTTTTTTCAGGCATTGGACGAGATCCGGCCTCAACTGGGTCAGAGGGTTCAGCCCTGGATTGCCGGAGAATATCGCCCCACCCAACAAGCCATGCTCTCCCTCAACCCTGCGGATCCCCAACAGGTGGTAGCGGAAATTGGGTTGACCGAGCCGGAACAGGTGGAGCAAGCCTTGGCAGCGGCCCAAGCCAGCTTCCCCAGCTGGAGGCGCACCCCTGTGGCTGTGAGGGCGGGGATCCTGCGGCGGGTGGCGGAGCAAATCGAAGCCCAGCGGGCGGAGCTGGCTGCCTGGATGGTGCTGGAGGTGGGCAAGCCCATTGCCCAGGCCGATGGGGAAATTTCTGAGGCCATCGATTTTTGCCGCTACTACGCCCAGCAGATGGAGGCCCTGGATCGGGGACGGGAGTGCAACCTGCCCGGCGAAACCAACCATTACCACTACCAGCCCCGCGGTGTGGCGGTGGTGATCGCCCCCTGGAACTTCCCCCTCTCCATCCCCTGTGGCATGACAGCGGCGGCTTTGGTGGCCGGAAACTGCGTGCTCCTCAAGCCGGCGGAGCAATCTTCGCTGATCGCCGCCAAACTGGCGGAGTTTATCCTCAAGGCCCTTGCCGAAGCTGGGATCCCGGAGGGTGTCTTTCAATTCCTGCCGGGGGTGGGCGAAGCCATCGGCCCCCTGTTGGTTCAAGACCGGCGGGTGCACCTGATTGCCTTCACCGGATCCCAGGCGGTGGGTTGCCAGATCCTCGCCCAAGCCGCGCAACTGCAGCCGGGCCAGCACCACATCAAACGGGTCATTGCCGAGATGGGGGGCAAAAACGCCATCCTCATCGACGAAAGCGCCGACCTGGATCAGGCGGTCAAAGGAGTGGTCAACTCCGCCTTTGGCTACAGTGGCCAGAAATGCTCCGCCTGCTCGCGGGCGATCGTTTTGCAGTCCATTCACGACCTGTTCTTGGGGCGGCTCATCGAGGCGGTGCGCTCTTTAAATGTGGGGGATCCAGCCCACCCCAGCACCCAAGTTGGCCCGGTCATCGATGCAGAGGCCCAAGCTCGCCTGCAACAGGCCATTCAATCGGCTAAGGCTGATGCCCGCCTCGACCTCAGCCTGCCCGTGCCGGAAAAAGGCTACTTCGTCGGCCCCACTGTGTTCAGCCAGGTGGATCCCCAGTCAGAGCTGGCGCAGCGGGAGCTGTTTGGCCCGGTTTTGGCGGTGATCTCAGCGCCGGACTTTTCTTCTGCTCTGCAGATGGCCAATGCCACCCCCTACGCTCTCACCGGCGGCCTCTACAGCCGCACCCCTTCTCACATTCAACAGGCTCGCCAGGACTTTGCCGTCGGCAACCTCTACATCAACCGCGAGATCACCGGGGCGTTGGTGGAGCGGCATCCCTTCGGCGGCTTCAAGCTCTCCGGCGTGGGATCCAAAGCCGGCGGCCCCGACTACCTGCTGCAATTTTTAGAGCCGCGCACCGTAACCGAAAACACGCAACGGCAGGGCTTTGCTCCCATCGAGGGATCCTGAGGATAGGGCTTGGGAAAGCTCATTGGACAGGCTTGGCCACATCCCCAACCTTGAAGCCTGCCCCGCTGAGAATGCGTCCCACACTGGAGCTGTCATCCACCTCCGTCAGTTGGACCTGTCCGGCTGGCTCAGTCAATTTGCGCAAGACTGTCCCCGTGGCCGGATCCTTCACCTCGCGGACGACGCGCTCCACAGAAAGAATCAATCCCACCCGATAGCCATCGCGGCTGCCCTTGTTCAGGATCACCTGGTTGCCGTAGACATCCGCCACCAAGGCGTCAACCGTTGGCAGAGAGCGAGGCTGAGCTGCCAAGCGCCCGGCAAAACCGGCCAACTGCTGGGCAATTTGCTCCACCGCTTGTTGGCTTGCCAATACCAACAGCTTCTCTTCGTTGCTGGTGGCGGATCCCCCGCCAAAGCCGGCAACCGTGACCGTGCTATCCGACTGGCTGGCGTTGCCTTTGCCCTCAACCACGGCCAAGATCTCGGCAGTACTGGTGCTCACCAAGCGGGCATTCAGCTGCACGTTGGCATCGGCATCCACTGACTCAGCGCCCACCGCCAGCGGGAAGCTGCCGAAGGGAGTTAAGACCGGTGCCCCACCCCCAGAACGGCGCACAGACACATCAAACTGGGTCACACTGCCGAGGATCACCGCATCGACCCCTAGGATCCGGCCTACCTGAGCAGCGGTGTTGGCATCCAGTCGACCGGATAGACCCAGGTTCTGCTCGGCCAAGATCGCGTCCAGCCGCGAGCGCTCGATGACGGAAAAGGTGCCATCTCTCACCAGCCGATCCACCAACAGGTCGCTCACCCCCCGAGAAGCCTCGCGGAAGCTGTAGGGATTGCTGAGGCTGCTGAAATCAAAGTCCAAGACTGCAATCCGAGGACGGGATGTGGGTTGCGGCGCTTGTCCCACCTGTCTGGGGGCAGAGAGGGTGCAGCGAATGTCTTGGGGAAATTGCTGGCAGAGGGCTGGATTGGCGGATTGGGCCACCACCGGGATCCCTGTCCAGCCTAGGCTTACCAAAGGGATCCCGAACAGCAAAACGGAAGAGAGGTTGCGCATGGTTAAACGATCTCCTAGATCTGGGAAGTGGCCACAGTTACTCTCAGCTTGCACCCAAAAGAGCTTCAGGGCGGTGACCGGTATCACCTGGCAGCTAAGGGCTAAGGATCCTGACGTCGCCTGTTCCCAGAAGATGCCCTACACTCTACCGACTACAAGGTTGTTGAAAAAAGGGATTGAGAAGGTTTGTATAGAAGAGTTGACAAATCTCAACCCTGTTGAGCAAAGGTACTCGCTCTCTGCAATTGACATCCTCCCCGGCCTGAAGGCCGGAGATTCCTACCACGCTACGCATGGATGGCTCCTTGCGCAGTCGTCTCGGCGGGTTCCTGCTTCCGACCGCCCGTGCAGTTCGATCCAC
>NZ_JBSRZW010000037.1:0-20766 GCF_054058015.1 Thermostichus sp. MS-CIW-30 | reverse complement strand
CTTGGCTCATAAGTTCATTGTACTTCATCAAAGCGCATTCCTCCCGGCACTGACCCTACGGGTACAGTGCGGGGCTCCTGCGATTTCTAGCTGAACCGAGGCTCACGGTATAGTGGTTCAGGCGAATCCGATGAGTGCAGAGGGATCCCTGCCCATCCTTCAACCTAGTCCGGTTGGGTCGAACCCTCGCCAAGGTGTCTGTTGTGGAGAGGAGATGAATGCTGAAGCCAAAGCGTGCCTGCCGGCCCCTGCTGCCGACTTGTGGGGGCTCGGATTCCCCCACCGCAAAAGGTTGCCCTGCTGTAGCTTATATAACTTTGGCGCTCTTGGCGCTCAGCTTGGTCGGTTGCGGCGAGGGAACAACTCCCCTGGGCCCACTGGAAAATGTCTTTCTGCGGGCAGATGATTTTGAAATTACAGGGGGATCCCCGGCAGCGGGCGCAGTGGGGCCCTACCTACAGTTCAACATGCGGCGGCAGCGGGATAACCAAATCCTAAATCGCCCCCTTAATGTCTATGTGGACAATGCCGGGCTGGCAGAAAGGCGGAATCCCCTTTTGGATAACCAAAACCGTCCTATTCTCTTACAGCGCTCGGTGGCCTTCTTGGGCAATGGGCTGGATCTGAACAGAGATGGCCAGCCGGATCTGCCCCCCAAAGAACCCCCCAACTTCACCAGTGGCCCGCTGCTGCCCTACACCCCGCCCAATCAGTGGCAAAGCCGGGCTGCCCTTGCCTATGTCCCCGGACAGGCCAATATCCCCGGACGGAGTCCCAGCGACCGCTTTGGCATCTACTTTTCTTCCATCCTGCCCTACACCGGGCAGCTTCGCTTTCGCGCCCGCGACGAGCTGGGCAATGCCTTTGCCCGCACCTTTGAGGTCACCTACCCGCCGGCAGCCAGCCGCGCCACGGTCACGGTTACCTTGGCCAACCTCACCGCCACTGCCCAAGAGCCGGTTCTCATTGCCATTTGTAACCAGTTGGGAGCTGCTGCCGTGGTGGGCCTGCGGAGTGGCACGTTCACCGAGCTGGTGGATCTCCTGCCGGCCCCAGGGCTGCCGGTGGATCCCACCTTGAGCGAGCCCATCCGCTATGTGGCCGAGGCTTATCAATTTAACCGCGATCGAGCCGTCATCCGCGTTTCCCAGAATCCCACGGATCCCAGCCGCATGAGCGTTCCTCTACTGGGATTTGAAGGGACAACCGGTCGGGCAGATCTGACGCTGGTGAACTCCGCAGGGGATCGGCTGACTTGCTTCAACGATCGGCTTTCGGATCTGCGGGATACGTTTTCTGACTTTTTCAGATAGTCAATTCAAATAGCAATGAGACACTGGCCAGTAGAATAGTCCGACTCGCAAAAGCAGGCCTTGTCACTTCATCAACAGAAGTTCCTCCATCTGCATGCATCCTTGCCCTCTTGAAAGCACTGCGGTCGCTTCAAACTAGATTGAGACGCTCCCCAAGCGTTCCGCGCTGCTTTTACCGACTCCCATACCCTTCCCTTCCGCTGTATGACCGGCTTTGTACGTCTGTGGGTCTGCTCCCTTCCTGGACATGCCCTACGACTCTCTCTCAGGTCAAGGCTTCTTTCTGAGGTCTACTGGCATGCCATCCTACCTGTAACGTCATCTCATCCTCAACTGAATTGACCATAGATCTGGAATCGTTTTACTGGTGTGCGAAGCAACTATACTTGCAATGTCGTGAAAGCGGCTCAACCGACAAAACCTCAGGGCAGATGCTGCAAGGCCAGCGCCAACTGTTCGTACTCTGCCAAACGGTTGTAGACCTGGGCCGAGATGCGTACCCAAAGCTGCCCGGCGAAGGGGATGATCGGAACCTCAATGCGGTACTTGTACCAGAGGTAATCGTGAAGCCGACGGGCGCGCTCCTCAAGAGGAAGCTCAGGGATCCACTGCTGCCAAAATGGCGGCAAGGGTAGGGTGGCCATAAAGCCCAACATCTTTTCGGGGGCGGGCGGGATCCCCTCAAGAGCCTCCAAGAGCAACTGCCGCGCCTGCAGCAGCAGAGTGTGGTTGTGCTGACGGATGTTGTCCAGTCCCACCCCTTGGATAAACGCCAGGGCTGCTGAAATGGCCAACCAAGCGCTGGGATCCCGTGTGCCCACCCAGTCGAACTCCGCTGTGAACCCTTGCCCATAGCCGTGGGAGATCACCGTAGGATGAGTTTGGGCCTGTCGATAGGGGGCCACCCACAAAAAGGCACAGCCTTTCGGGGCAAACAGCCACTTGTGGGCATTGCCGGTGTACCAATCGGCTCCTAGCTTTTCCAACTCCAAGGGGAGAACTCCGGGGGCATGGGCGCCATCCACCAAAACCGGGATCCCGCGCTCCCGACAGAGGCCGATCAGCTCAGGCAGGGGGTAGATCAGAGCCGTAGGCGAGGTGAGGTGATCCAACACCGCCAGGCGAGTTTGGGGAGTGAGGATGGCCTCGAAGGCCGCGATAACCTGCTCTGGCCCCGCAATGGGGAAAGGGATCTGCGCCTCAACTGGGATGGCTCCCCACTGGGCACAGATGTACTGCAATGCCTGACGAACGGCCCCGTAACCGTGATTGGTGCAGGCGATCTGATCCTCTGGCCGGAACCGCAGCGAGCGCAAAACGGCATTGACCCCGCTGGTGGCATTTTCCACAAACACCAAATTTTCGGGTTCGGCCCCGACGAAATGGGCCAGTTCTGCTGCCGCCGCCCGCAAGGCTCGAGGAAGTTCCTCTCCCATAAACTGCACCGGCTGAGCCTCAAGGCGTTCCCGCCATACACTCTGGGCCTGCAACACCTTTTTCGGGGTCGCGCCGTAGGAGCCGTGATTCAAAAAAACGACCTGCGGATCCAGTTCCCACAACGAGCGTTCGCAAAGTGGCGCACAAGCACTGAGGGCAGAGCTAAAGCGAGGAGAAGTGGATCCCATATTGGAGAAGAAAGGCATGGTTCACTCCCTCTGTCCCTGGACGATGCAGGAAAAAGATGGGGGAATTGCTGCGATCTGTGTGAGGGGTTTGCTCAGAAATCCGAAGATATCAACACCTATCAACACCGCTGATGTGGAGACCAATGGCATCTCGACTGAATGTCGGAACCTAAGGCTCTTTGAGACGGATTCTCTTAGGTTGATCTATTGGCCGTCACCCAATTCTGGGCCGAGATCCGAGAGAGGGGCAATTTTGCTGAGCTTGATTTTAGAGTTGCTGGCAGCAAATTGCTGTAAAGTCCACTCGTTCTTAAACAGAAGAACGGGCCTGTCTTGAATGTCTTTAACAACTAGGGTGTTAAACAAGCTGGGAATATTCTCCAGCGCCTTCCAGCCGTTCTCGACCCAGCGAGCCAGTGTGTAGGGCAACATCTCCAGTCGGGTTTCGACGTTGTATTCACTTTCAAGGCGATACTGCAAAACCTCAAACTGCAACTGGCCCACCGCTGCCACAATCGGATCCCGTTTGGAATCGTCGATAGAGTACATGATTTGTACAGCCCCTTCTTCCCGCAGTTCCGCTACCCCTTTCTGGAACTGCTTAAACTTGGAAGGATTGGGATTCTTCAAGTAGGCAAACAGCTCAGGAGAAAAGCTGGGGATCCCGGCGTAGCGCAGCTTCGGGCCGGTGTAGATGGTATCCCCAATGGTGAAGATGCCGGGATTATTCAGGCCGATCACATCCCCAGGGTAAGCTTCATCGATGGAGATGCGCTCTTGAGCAAACAACTTCTGGGGATAAGATAGACGAATGGGACGATTGAGGCGGGCATGGTTGACCACCATATCCTTCTCAAACTTGCCGGAACAGATGCGCACAAAAGCAACGCGATCCCGATGGCGGGGATCCATGTTGGCCTGCAGTTTAAAGACGAAGCCCGTAAACTCAGGATGTTCGGGCGGGATCAGTCCGGCAGTGCTCTCGTGAGGCATTGGCGGTAAGGAATACTCCAAAAATGCATTGAGGAAAAGCTCCACCCCAAAATTGGTCATGGCACTGCCGAAAAAGACCGGGGTTTGTTTGCCAGAATGCACCTGTTTTAGATCCAAGGTGGGCATGAGACCATCCAGCAGTTCCAGCTCTTCCTTGAATTGGTAATACAAGTCCTTGTCGATCAACTCCTCAATTTGCGGATCCCCAAGTTTAATAACGGTATCTTGAACTCTTAGCCGCCCCCCAGATACCCGCTCAAAGAAATGAAACTCCTGAGTTCGGCGGTCAAATAGCGCAGTAAACCGCTCGCCTGAGCCAATTGGCCAGTTGACAGGATAGGGCTTGAGGCCCAGTTCTGTCTCAATTTCATCCATCAGCTCCAAGGGATCCCGGCTTGGGCGATCCATCTTGTTGATAAAGGTAAAAATCGGTAGTCCCCGCATCTGACACACTTCAAACAGCTTGCGGGTCTGGGTTTCCAACCCTTTGCCGGCATCTTCCAGCATCACGGCATTGTCAGCCGCTGCCAGGGTGCGATAGGTGTCTTCGCTGAAGTCCTGGTGGCCGGGAGTATCCAGCAGATTGAGACGAATGTTGCGGTAATCAAATTGCAGGACGGTAGAGGTGATGGAAATACCCCGCTGCTTTTCCAGTTCCATCCAGTCGGAAGTGGCCCGCTTTTGCGCCCGACGGGCCTTCACAGCTCCCGCTTCTTGAATGGCCCCCCCGTACAACAGCAGCTTTTCGGTGAGGGTGGTCTTCCCGGCATCGGGGTGGGAAATGATGGCAAAGGTACGCCGTTGCTCTACAGCTTTGGTCAAATCAAGATCTTTCATCAACTGTTGCCGCTCCACTACAACCTGGTCGTTTTAAAGAAGATGACGTTGCAATGCTGTCCCCTAAACGATGGGAGAAATAGGGAGAAGATAGAAAAACAAAAGTGAGAAGTAGGGTGAATAATGCACTTGATGATAATGGGCTTGGGTTGCCGCCAGGTAGCGAGGGGGAGAGAGCACAGGCCGAAAAGCGCGAAAAGCCAACAGAACCATTTTGACCCTAGCACAGGAACAGGGATCCCTGTTGTCTGGCATACTGGCGGAGATCTTGAGGGGGAATTTCCCAGGCCAACCGGCCAGAACTCAAAGCAGATGCTGCTCGTTGTTGTTGCGCAACGCTGACGTGAAGAGCAGTTGCTCAATCGTGGCAATGGTGAAGTTTTGGCTGATCACCAGCCGCTCGACGCGAATGCGGTGGGCTTGCAGGAGGCAATCTTGCTGCAAGGGCTTGGGCAATTGTTCCCAATGATCCAGCAGGACTTCCAGCAAAATCTCGCCCGGTAGCCCGGTGGCGCTTTCCAGGGATCCCAGCTTTTCTACCCTCTCGGCAGACCATTTGAGGGTAAGCTTTTGCAGGCCCAGTTGTGCATCCAGAGCCTCGCGGGGATCCGACTGGGCAGTGTGCCCATGATAGGCGCCATTGCGGCGAACCCCATTGCCGGTGCCGGCGGTAGCAGGGGGCAAAAGCTCGGCTGGCCCTTCGGTTGGCGGTGGAGTACCGGCCCATTTGGCCGGACTGACCTGGGGTGGGGAGACAACCCTTTCCACCTCGACCGGAGCGGGCGACAAGTTGGACAAGGGATCCGCATCCCGAGAAGGAGCTTCAGGTGTGGAGAGCACACTGGCCAGGAGAGGCATCCGTCCTGCGTCTGGTGGGGTTGTGGCAACCTGGCACAGAGGGGACGAGGCGGCGGCAGATGGATCGGGCTCAACATCTAATGCCGCAGGGTGAGGCAGATCCAGGGAATCCGTCCCCCTGTTGTCCTCTGGACGGTGCGGAGCCTCAACGCCATCGGCAGCCGTAGGTGCAGGTTCCATCGGCTCTGGCTGCTTATTCACCCCCATGCGCGAGAGCAGATCCGCCTTGGTGGGGCCGGTGGGCAATTTTTTTTGGGAGGCTTCTTGGCAGTAGCCATGTTAGCGGGCCTCCAGCACAGCCTTGAGGATCTCGCGATAAGGTTGGGCCAGGAGATCTTCCCCTGCCTCCGCCAAGGACCAGCCCATGCTGTTGGTTTGCTGCACCACTGTACTTTGCCGCACCGGCGTGAAAATGGGGATCCCTTGCATCATTTCCGCCAAGGCTTCCACCGCGGCCCGCGACATTTTGGTGCGGTTGTTGCCCACCCACTGTTCCCGTGTGGGGAGCACCCCCAAAAACTTGGGCACATGAAAATCCAGCTCTTCCAATTCTTTCAACAGCACCAGGGTACTTAGGGCCCCCATCACCCCCTTTTGGGTACACTCCGTCGGCACCACCAACAGATCGGCGCTGAGAATGCTGTTGTAGGTGAGCAACCCTTTCGAGGGGGGGCTGTCGATGACCAAAAAGTCATACTCCGGCAAAATCGGTCGCAAAGCCCGCTTCAAAAACAGCTCCCGCCCCGGCTCCATCACGATCGCATCCATAGCCCGCGAGAGACTGTAATCGCTGGGGGCCAACCACAGCCGCTCCTGGCGATCCTCATTCAACGGCGGACGGATAATCTCCCGAATGTGAACCCGATCCGCCCCCGGCAAAATCGTCTCGGCAATGGTGGCCGACTCCGACAGATCCGTCCAGCCCATCCACTGGCTCAGGTTGCCCTGTGGGTCAAAGTCAACAGCCAGCGTCTTGCCATGCTCGGCCAGCATGATGGCCAAGTTGAGGGCGGCTGTGGTCTTTCCGGATCCCCCACTCAAACAGGCAACGGTGATGACAAGCGCCGTTCTGCCAGACATGAGTTATCCCCTCGTAGCCCATCCCCTAACACTATAGCTAGGGTTAAGCAACAGTGTTCACACTTCAGGTAGGGATCCCGCCGCTGGGAATGGCCTACAGGGATCCAGCCGCTGGGAGCTGAGCTTCCTCAGTTCTTTTCGATCCTCGGATTGAATTCTCAGAGGGAAGACACAAACCGGTGCAGCCGCTGCAGCCCTTTTTCGAGGGTGGTGCGATTGGCAGCATAGGAAAGGCGAATGTAGGAATCTGCCCCAAAGGCTACCCCCGGCACAGCAGCCACGTGGTGTTCCTTGAGCAGCTGCCGGCAAAACTCCACCGAACTTAACCCGGTTTGGCCGATGTTGACAAACACATAAAATGCACCTTCTGGCTCCGGGCAAGTCACCCCCGGCAAGGTGCGGATCCCGTCCAGCATCAGATCTCGCCGCTGCCAGAATTCTTGGCGCATTTTTTCCACAGCTGCTGCCGATAGGGGGCTGGTCAGGGCTTCCAGAGCACCGTACTGGGCGAAGGTGCAGACATTGGAGGTGCTGTGGCTTTGCAGGTTGATGGCCGCCTCGATGATGGGCTTGGGCCCGGCCAAGTAGCCCACCCGCCAGCCGGTCATGGCGTAAGCTTTGGCGAAGCCACTGCTGAGAATCAGGCGCGGCATCAAGTCAGGGCAAAGGGATCCCAGGCTGATGTGGCGGGCTTGTCCATAAACCAGCTTTTCGTAGATCTCGTCGCAGATCACGTACAGATGGGGGGCGGAGAGGATCACCTCTGCCAGAGCTGCCAGCTCGTGCTGGTGGTAAACGGCTCCGGTGGGGTTGGCCGGCGAGTTGAGAATCAGCAGCTTGCTGCGGGGGGTGAGGGCCTGGCGCAGTTGGGCGGCGGTGAGCTTGAACCCCTGGGCCTCTTCCGTCTGCACCTGCACAACCTTTGCCCCTGCCAAAATGGCAATTTCGGGGTAGCTGACCCAGTAGGGAACAGGTAGGATCACTTCATCGCCGGGATCCAGCAGCACCATGGCCAGGTTAAACAGGGTTTGCTTGCCGCCGTTGCTGATCAGGATTTGGTCGTGGCTGAACTCCAGGCCGTTTTCCTGCCGCAGCTTGTCGGCCACTGCTTGGCGAAGAGCGGGGAGCCCGGCAGTGGGGCCGTAACGGGTTTTGCCCTCTTCCAGAGCACGGATGGCCGCGGCCCGAATGTGGTCAGGTGTATCGAAATCCGGCTCGCCTGCGCTCAAGCTACACACATCCAGCCCCTCTGCCTGCATGGCTTTAGCCAGAGCCGAAATGGATAGCGTGGGGGAAGGGGATAGATGGGCGACCCGTTGGGACAAGCCGGCAGCAGACACCATCGGTTGGGAAGCTCTTTGGTTTATTTTAAGGTTCTCAAGCGGGGCCAATCTAGACAGCTAGGCTACTGCGGTCAACAGGCGGGTACCATCCACCAACAGCAGTTTGTTGCCCTCTCGCTCTGCCAACAGATCCCAAAACTCGCCCGCCACAGCTCCGGGCAAGAACCCTTCCAAGCGCAATTGCAGAGGAGCAAATTGCTTGGTTCCCTGGGGCTTGCGCCGCACGGTCACCTCAACAAAGCCATCGTGGGGCTCGACAATGCCGCGGATGTTAAAGCCTTCCTCTGTGTCCTCAGGGGCAGGCAAAAACGGTTCTTCTTCCCACTCTGGGTCTTGCTCCTCTTCCGGCAGGGCCAGGATGCGGATGATGCTCAAGCCCAAAGCCCCCCCTGAACGCGGCTGCGGCTGCACGTAGTACCAGTAGGTATGGCCGCTCTTGATGCAGTGCTCGAAGGGGCCGAGAAGCTCGGCGCGTCCGGGGGTAGCCGGATATTCTGCTCCGTCAGAGGCAACCAAGGTTGCCTGCGCATAAGTCTTGGGGATCGATTTCAGGGATCCCTTAATCAGGCCCAAAGCGCGGAACTGGTAGGGGTGGGCGGGAGGAGGCAATGGGTTCATGGCGGCCAGATCTTGGAAAGCCAGGGAAGTAGAGTCCATCATCTTATCCTATGGCGATCCTCAGATTGGAATATCCAGGGCTTTCCTCAGCATCGCCTCCAGCTCATCGCCCTGCCGACTTGCGCACCGCGATCAAGCTGCTGGTGGTGCCCAGAAAAACCCCCATCCCCAACAACATCGACGGCAAGAGCCAAAACTCCAGTTGGCTGCGATCTGCCTGCATCACCTTGAGGAAGGGCAAGGCAATCAACTGCTCCAGCAGCTCCTGCAGCAACTGCTGGGATCCCAAGATCAATCCCCAAGCTCCCACTGCGCTGATCACCCCAAACAGGCACCCTTGCAAAATAAAGGGCAAGTAAATCCAGGCTGCCGTCGCCCCCACCAATTGCATCACCTCGATCTCCCGCCGCCGCGCCATGACGATGAGGCGAATGGTGGTGGTGATGACCGCCACCGCTGTCAGGGCCAACACGCCGGTAATGGTCAGGGATCCCAGCCGTAGCATGTCCTGGAGCTGGGCCAGTTGCTCCACAATGCGGTCGCCGTAGTAGACCTCATCCACCCCTTCCAGTTGGCGAATCTGCTCCGCCACTTCCCCCAAGGCTTCGGTGGAATCCGCCTTAACCCGCAGAGCATCCACCAAGGGGTTCTCCCCCAACTGGGTTTCCATGGCCGCCTCGTCTTGGATCCCCATCTCGATCAAGAGGGTGCGCCAAGCTTGGTCTTTGGTGATGACCTTCACCTCGGCCACATGAGGCAGTTGGGCAACCTGGGGTTGCAGCTCCACCCCCTGTCGTTCCGGCTCCAGATAGACGGAGATCTCCAGTTGTCCCCCCAGAGACTGCACCGTTGCATCCACACCCCAGGACAGCTCAACGCCGATCCCCACCAGGAACAGCAACACCAGCAGGGTGCTCACCGCAGCCCAGTTCAGCCAGCCCCCCCGCCGCAACCCCAAAAAAGTCTCCTGTAGGAGATAGCGGATTTTATTGAGAAATCGGGAGAGAGATTGCATGCTGTTCTCCATCCAACAATCAATGGGCTCAGACCCTTGCCCCCTGGAGCTCAACAGAGCCTGTGGAGAGCAAAATAGGGATCCCGGCAGCCCTCAGCGCAGATCATACAGGCGCCCTCCCTCCATGCGCACCACCCGGTGGCCGGCCCGCTCCACCAGATAGGGGTCATGGCTGGTCATGATGACGTAGCGGCTGCAGAGCCGTTCCAGGAGAAAGCGATCATGACTGATGACCAAAAGCCCCATCTGATGTGCCCGCCCATAGGCCAAGACAGCTTGCCAGATCAGGGCTTGGGTATTGGCGTCGAGCATGGCTGTCATCTCATCTGCAATCAAATAGCGAGTTTGTGGGTTGAGAACCCGGGCGATGACAACCCGCTGCAATTCTCCCCCGCTTAGCTCATGGGGATAGCGGTTGAGCCAACTGGGGGAAATGCCTAAGGTGTGGAGAACCTCTGGCTGGGGAGGAGGCCCTTCCCGCAAGACCTGAGCTATGCGCCAGTGGGGGTTAACGGCCTGCTCTGGATGTTGAAAGACAAGCTGCACTGGACAGTACCCTCGCCGAGGCAAAGGCTGCCCTGTCACACTCACCCGACCTTGGCTGGGGGTAAGGTAGCCCGCCAGCAACTTGGCCAGAGTAGTTTTGCCAAAACCAGAGGGAGCCATCAGCCCTACGACTTCCCCAAGTTCTACTTGAGAGCAATGCAGGGGGGGAGGATGCTTAGAGGATTCCGATGACTTCCTGCAAGACCGCTGGGTGAAAGGTGAGGTCTGGTAGCTCCAAAGGCTGCTGGCTTGGTGATGATTGAAGCACTCTACTCCCGTCTCTGAACTTCGTGATACGATGTAGCTCAGCTATCGGTTCTGACGGGGATCAGCCGCCAGAGGAAACGGGGAAAGAGCAGTGAGAATCTGCCGCTGTCCCGCAGCTGTGATCCGGTTTAGGAGAAGTTCTGCAGCAAATCTCTAGAGTCATTCGCTGCCGATCCAGATCTTGTCCCCCAAAACCGTGTCAGTCAGAATGCCCGCCGATGGTTTTTCTAAACTTCACAACATCTGCGAGGTACAGATGGTAACTGTCTTGGCTTTAGCTCGTTTCTGCTTTCGTTATCCTGAGCATTTTCCCGGCGTTGCTCCCACAAGCTTTCGGTACTCCTCAGCAGTAGAAATAAGTCCAAGAACCCAAGCAAGACTCTGAGCCAGTTGGCCGGGAGAGAGTAAATTTTGGGTGCTGTTGCACCAAGATCTATCAAGATCTATCAAGATCTACAGCCCGCCTACGCGAAGGAAAGAGTGAGATGTCAGGCTTCCTGACTTCAATTGGTGGCTGGCAAGTAGCCACTGCGATCGCTGGCTGCGTTGAGTATCTTTTTTGCGCAAAAGGCAGTGTTTTGTTGGGGTTCCAGAGGCAAGAGAGGAACAGCCGGTTTCTTCCTTGGCGGGCGGGATCCCAGTTGAGGGCGAATTGAACGCAGGAAAATTAGAAAACTCAGTATTTGGGATGGCACACAACATGACTGCACAAACCATGACATTGGGGTATGCCCGCATGGGCAAGCGCCGCGAGCTCAAAAAAGCTTTGGAAGGCTTTTGGAGTGGTGCCCTAGGGTCAGAGGCTCTGCTGGCTACCTTTTGGGATTTGGAGACTCAAGCCTGGCAGACTCAGCTACAAGCTGGGATTGATCACATTGCGGTAGGGGATCAGACTCTCTACGACCATGTACTGGACTGGGCCACCTGGCTGGGGCTGATCCCCTCTCGGTTCCGAGGTCTGTCGGGTTTAGACCGCTACTTTGCCATGGCGCGGGGGCGGGAGGGCCTGCCGGCTTTGGAAATGACCAAGTGGTTTGACACCAACTACCACTACTTGGTACCCGAAATTGAGCCGGAAGCCGATCCCAGTCCTAACTTTGGGGATTTTTTGGAAAGAGTTCGGCGGGCCCAAGGGATCCTAGGGGAGCGCACCAGCCCCGTTGTCCTCAGTCCAGTGACTTTGCTCTGCCTTAGCCAGCGATCTGGGGATCTGCGGGCGGACTTGGAAAAGCTCCTTCCTCTGTACCGGGATCTCCTCCAGGAGTTAAAACAGCTGGGGATCCCAGAAGTCCAGATTCACGATCCCATTTTGGTTACCAGCCAGGGAAGTGGCCTGCGGGAAGCTGTGGAAATGAGCTACCGCCAGTTGGCAACCGCCGGGATCCCTGTCCACTTGGTCACCTACTTCGATGACCTGGGGGAGACTTACCCCTGGGTGGTGCAACTGCCGGTGGCCGGCATTAGCCTTGACTTTACCCGTGGCCACACCCTGGATCTGGTAAGAACCTATGGCTTTCCGGCTGACCAGATCCTAGGTGCTGGCGTAGTGGACGCTCGGAATGTCTGGAAGGTTCAGCCTGAGACCGTCTTGGCCAGCCTGCGGGAGCTGCAGGGGGTAGCTCCCAACCTACGGGTGCAGCCTTCCGCTTCGTTGCAATTTGTGCCCCACGACGCTGCTCTGGAAGCCCAGTTGCCAGAACCCCTCAGAAATGTCCTCAGCTTTGCCGAACAGAAGCTGGCCGAAGTAGCTCTCCTGGCGCGAGCCCTCAACGGCGAAGACACTGCTGCCCAGCAGGCGGAAATCCAGCAGCAATGGCAGAGCTTTGCGCAGTTTAGCCCCCCCAACCCCCAAGTGCGCCAGGCTTTGGCCAACCTCAAGCTCCAGGACTTCGAGCGATTCCTGCCCTACGAGCAGCGCCTAAGTCGGCAGGTTCAGCTACCACCTTTGCCCACCACCACCATTGGCTCCTTCCCCCAAACTCCAGAGGTGCGGCAGTGGCGAGCTAAGTACAAAAGAGGGGAGGTTTCGCAGGCGGAGTACGAAGCAGCCATTGACGCTGAGATTGCCAAGTGCATCCGCATTCAAGAAGAGATTGGCCTGGATGTGTTGGTGCATGGGGAATTTGAGCGCACCGACATGGTGGAGTACTTTGCCCAGAAGCTGGAAGGCTTTGCCTTCACTGAACACGGCTGGGTGCAGAGTTACGGCAGCCGCTGCGTGCGCCCTCCCATTCTCTACGGCGACGTGGTTCGCCCCCAACCCATGACAGTGCGGGAATTCCAAGTAGCCCAGTCCCACACCCAAAAGCCGGTGAAAGGCATGCTCACGGGGCCAGTGACTATGCTCAACTGGTCCTTTCCCCGTGTTGATATTCCCCGGCGGGAGCAGGCTTTGCAGATTGCCCTGGCCTTGAGAGCCGAAGTGGCAGATCTGGAAGCGGCTGGAGCGGTGATGGTGCAAGTGGATGAGCCGGCACTGCGGGAGGGGCTACCTCTGAAAAAAGAACGCTGGCCAGAATACCTCAGCTGGGCAGTGGATGCCTTTCGCCTAGCTACCGGCGGGGCCAAGCCGGAAACCCAGATTCACACCCACATGTGCTACTCAGAGTTTGGGGACATCATCGAGCACATTGAGCGGCTGGATGCCGACGTGCTTTCCATTGAAAACAGCCGCAGCAACAACAAAACCCTGCTGCAAATTGCCCAGGCTGGGTATCGTCACCAGGTGGGCAACGGCGTTTACGATGTCCACAGCCCTGCGGTGCCGAGCGTTGAGCAAATCCTGCAGCAGCTGCGCACAGGACTGGCCCACTTGCCTGTGGAGCAAACTTGGGTTAATCCCGATTGTGGCCTCAAGACCCGCCGCTGGGAGGAGGTGATCCCCGCACTGAAAAATATGGTGGCTGCCGCTCATCAGCTAGGGGAGGAGCTTCTGGAAACCCAACCTGAGGGTCTGCGCGAGTAAGGCCCACGACCCGCTGATGTAACTGGTCGGGCTGGCTTGACAAGTCGCCGCGGGCGGTGCCGCTGTTGTGCTGATGCGGCTGGCTTAGGGCCTACGGTCTGCTGATGCAACCGGCAAAGCTGCTCTCCGGGATCTCAAAAAGCTTGTGAAGAGCAAAGTAGGGATCCCAGCAGACCCTCAGCGCAGATCATACAGGCGCCCTCCCTCCATGCGCACCACCCGGTGGCCGGCCCGCTCCACCAGATAGGGGTCATGGCTGGTCATGATGACGGTCACCCCAAAGGAATTGAGCCGCTCCAAAATCTGGAGAACCAAGAGGGAGTTTTCCGGATCTAGGTTTCCTGTTGGCTCGTCCGCCAGCAGCAGCACCGGCATGTTGACAATGGCACGGGCCAGGCTAAGGCGCTGCTGTTCCCCCCCCGAAAGCTCATGGGGAAAGTGATCTCGCTTTTCGGTCAGCCCCACCATCTTTAGGGTCGGCCCGATGCGACGGCGGATTTCTGCGGGGGACAGCCCTTGGGCGCGCAGCACGAAGGCCACATTTTCTGCCAGGGTGCGGTTGGCCAGAAGGCGATAATCTTGGAAAACCACCCCCAAGCGCCGCCGCAACATGGCCAGCGGACGCGGTGGGATGCGGTAGGGTCGCCGCCGCCCTTCAGAAGAAAAGAGACAGACTTGATCGACGATGACCGTGCCCTCGGTGGCCTGTTCCGCCCCGTAGAGTAGCCGCAGCAGGGTGGACTTGCCCGCCCCGGAGACCCCAGTTACGAACACAAACTCGCCGCGGCGCACCTCCAAGTTCACATCCTGAAAAATTAAGTTGCCGTTGGGAAAGACTTTGCTCACGCCCCGCAAGGACACCATGCTGGCCGGGGTTTCCAGGGATCCGGATTGGGTGCTGCTGTAAAAGCCCAGGGTGGCCTCTGGATGGGCTGGGGCAGGGGGATGAGGGGTCGGAGCCGTACCCGCCCAACGGTGTAAGCGAGGAGGATAGCCGATGTGCTGACCGATCATCATGGCAAGCGCCTACAGAGAGAAGAACGAGGGAGCGCCAGCAGACTAGGGGCGCAAACGAGAAGAGGGATCCCACAGCACTCGCCAGACAAAGCTGGGCAGAGCTAACATGCGTCGCCAGCGCCAGGGTTCCTGATAGAGACGATACAACCATTCCAGGTGATGGTCACGCCACCAACGGGGCGCTCGCCGTTTTTGGCCGGCCCAAATGTCCAAGCTGCCCCCCACCCCCATCCAGATGGCTTGGGGCAAAAGGGGACGCCACTTTTGGATCCACAGCTCCTGCCGCGGGGATCCCAGCCCCACCCACACCAGTTGCGGTCGAAATTCCTGGAGAGCTTGCAGAAGCTCTTTTTCTTCCTCGCTAGAGAAGTAGCCGTGGTAGCCCCAGAGGGCCAAAGCAGGACACTGGGCTTGCCAATATCGAATTGCTGCCCGGTTGACTTCCGGCCTTCCCCCCACCAGGGCCAAGCGCCACCCCCGTTCTGCCGCCAACGGGATCAGGGTTTCTGCCAGCTCGATCCCCGGCACCCGCTGGACGCGGATCCCCTGCCGCCGCAGGGCCCACACCACCCCAATGCCATCGGGGATCACCAGCTCCGCCGCTTGCAGCACCTGGGCAAAGGCGGGATCCCGCTGCGCCTGCATGATCATTTCCGGGTTGCAGGTGACCACTTGAGCGCCCTGCCCCTCCCGAATACGCGCCTCAATCCAGGTGGCGTAGCTCTGTAGGCTGGCCTCCGGCAGAGCAAGGTGCAGGTTCACGCCCAGAATCGCATGGATGGATAACGACACTACCGACCGAATGCTGGCCCCCACTGGAGCCGTTGGACACGCTTTTAAGATAGCCCGGACCTTCTCCCAGAGGGAGAGGGGAGTTCGAGGAGGCATTTCATGGCTATTTGACCACGAAAATCTCTTCCCTCAGGCATCCGCGGCGGCATCCACGGCGTATCTCCATCAGACCAGGCCGAGAGGGAATTGCCCGACCAAGAGCAAGTCCCTGAAGGTTGGTTGCCATCTTTCGAGACAGGAGACTTGAGATGAAGACTGCAAAGACTCCCTTCGCTCTGCCTCACTTGGCTGCCGAATGGGATCCCAGCCCTGCAACCTCCCGCCGCAGCTTGTTGTTGGCTGGTTTGCTGGCGGGCGTAGGTGGAGCAATTGGATTGCGCACCCTGCCCGGTGCCGCCCAGTCCAACACTGCCGACATCGCCATCCTCAACGCGGCCATTGACTTGGAACAGCAGGCAATCTGGGCCTACAAAACCGCTGCCGGCAAGTTGAGCAACACCGAGGTGGGCAAGATCGTGTTGGAAGTGGCCACCAAGAACCTGAAGGATCACGAGCAGCATCGGGATCTGCTGGCGGGCGCCGTGCGGCAACTGGGAGGGATCCCCTCTCGGGCCCGGGATAGCTACGACCTTTCCACCTACATCGACAACAAAGAAGGCAATCTCGACTCCGATGCCAACATTGCCAAGCTGGCCCTGGCTCTGGAGTTTGATGCAGCCTTGGCTTACAACGACGCGTTTACCCAGCTTTCCAACAAAGACCTGGTGGCTGCCGCCAGCACCATTGGCCCCAACGAAGTTGCCCATGCCACTGCAATCCGGGCCGTGTTCCACAGCCTTGATCCCAGCATTCTGGTGGTGCCTGCCCCCTTTGTCAGCGCCGAGACTCGGGAGCGCTGGATCCTGAAGGTGTAGAGCTGTTGGTAACCCCTGCCGGCGATGAGGCGATGATCTGCAAAGCCTTCCAACGTCCTCTGTAGGACTTGGGGCTTGGAGATCCAAGTGCTCTGCACTGCTGTCGCAATCGCCTTCTTCTGAGCGCCTCAGCCTTTGTTCTCTTCCTAAACCTGTGTGGAGAAAGTCCTATGCCGATGACGCGGCGGTTGCTGTTGCTCAGTGGGCTGGGATCCCTGCTCAATGCGGGGGCTATCTTGGCTGTGGATCGGTGGCGACAAGCCAGCTCTGTTGCGGGGCGAGATCCTGTCGAGGCAACGGCGGAAGCAGAGGTGATCATTCGCGGGTTTCAATACCTGCCCTCGGAGGTTACCCTCAAGCGGGGGGGCAAGGTGACCTTCACCAACCTGGATTCCACCCCCCACACGGCTACTCCCATAGAGGGAGCGCAATTCCAAGGAACGGGACGGCTGAGGCGCAACGAGAGCAAAGCAGTGGCTTTCGAAGTGGCCGGCATCCAGGACTATTTCTGCGAGATCCACCCCAGCATGGTGGGCCGTATTGTCGTCGTCGATTAGGTGGAGGCCATGCAAACCCCTCTTCCCTTCTGGAACATTTGTCGGCGGGTGTACCTGGTTTGGGCCATTCTTCTGGGGATGGGGTTCGCCGCCACCCAGTTTCACCAAGAGGCCAACATCAACTGGCTGTGGTTGGTGATTTCCCTGGTTGGCTTGGGCTACATGGTGCGGCAGACCAGGCTGCCGGAGTTTCGAACAGCCGGACTGGCCCACCTCTACTTTGTGGGTTTGGTGTGGACGTTGGTGATCGCCCAGGGCATGATCCTCTCGGTGCTGCCCTTTGTCGGACGTACCCCTTTGGCAGCCTTGGGCCAGTATTTGGGGGTGTTCTGGCTGTGGCAAATGGGGCTGGGCCACTGGCTCAACGGCCTGGTGGATCCGCCGCGTCTCCCCTACTGGATCACCGGTGGGATCCAGATCCTGGCCGGAGTTGCCTGCCTGCTGTGGGGGCTGGAATGGCAGTTTGCGGTGGCAGGGGGAATCGGGGCCTTGGCCATGCTTCTTTTGATCCGGTTGCACTGACCCGTTCACTGATCTGACTTTGGGGTCTTATCCAGGCGCACTCGCCAAACTCCACCTCCCACGGCCACTTCATCCCCAGGGCGCAGCTTGCGTCCCCGCCGGGTTTCCACCTCACCATTCACCCGCACTTGCCCCGCTTGGATGAGCTGCTTGGCCTGCCCGCCGGTGGGAACAACCCCCGCCAGCTTGAGGAATTGATCCAGCTTGATTACAGGATCCGTCGCCGGCTGGGGATCCCTTTGAGGAGTCTCCGCCATCACTTCACCCAAAAGGTTTTGACATTTACAAATTCCAGGATCCCTTCCCGGCTCAGTTCCCGTCCATACCCTGAGCGTTTGATGCCGCCGAAGGGAAGGCGCGGGTCGGACTTGACCATGCCATTGATGAATACGGATCCCGCCTCCAGCTCCTCCAGCAGGCGCTCTTGTTCCTCTGGATCGGTTGTCCAGGCGCTGGCACCCAGGCCAAAGGGCGTGTTGTTGGCCAGCTCAATGGCTGCCGACACATCCGGGACGGTGAACAGCAGCGCCACCGGCCCGAACACCTCCTGGTGGGCCACCGGATGATCCGGGGGGATGTCGCTCAGGATTGTGGGCGGGTAAAAATTCCCTCCCCAGGGGGAGCCACCGATATGGACTTTGGCTCCTGCTTGCACCAAAGCCTGCACCTGTCCGTCCACCTCTTGCAGGATGCTGGGGGTAGCCAGAGGCCCCACGTCCGTTTGCGGATCCAAGGGATCCCCCACCTTGAGCTGGCGAAATCGCTCCGTCATGGCAGCCGTGAAAGGTTCGGCGATAGCCCTGTGTAGGATAAATCGTTTGGCGGCAATGCAGGATTGGCCGTTGTTGATCAGACGGGCCGTGACCGCTGTGGCAACTGCTGCCTCCAGATCGGCGCTGGGCAGCACGATGAAGGGATCGCTCCCTCCCAGTTCCAACACCGTTTTTTTCAGATATTGACCGGCCAAACGGGCCAGGCTGGAGCCGGCGGCTTCGCTGCCGGTGAGGGCGGCCCCCCGCACCCGTTCATCCGCCACCACCTCTGCCACCTGGGCTGCTGTGATCAGCAGGGTTTGAAAGACCCCTGGCGGAAATCCCGCCTCCTGAAAGATCTGCTCTAGGGTCAAAGCCGATTGGGGCACGTTGGAAGCATGTTTCAGCAAGAGGGTGTTGCCCGCCATCAGGGCTGGGGCGGCACAGCGAAACACCTGCCAAAAGGGAAAGTTCCAGGGCATCACCGCCAAAATCACCCCCAGCGGCTGGTAGCGGATCCCGCTGCGGCTGGCATCGCTGGCGTTCGCGTAAGCGTTGCGTAGCAATATGGAGCGCTCGGCCAAGAATCCCTCTGCCTCCTCGGCATAGTAGCGACAAACCCAAGCGGATTTTTCCACTTCCGCAACGGCAGAGGCCAAGGTTTTGCCCATCTCCAGGCTGATTAGGCGGCCAAACTCCGCTTTGCGCTCCTCCAGGATCCCTGCCACCCGCTTCAGCCAGGCGGATCGCTGAGCAAACGGGATCCGACGATAGCTCTGAAACCGCTCGTGGGCTTGGGCAATACAGCTTTGGATCTGCCCAGCGTCGAAAACGGGGTAGCGAGCCAATTCCTCTCCGGTGGTGGGGTTGATGCTGACCAGGTGCCCCTTCGCGTAAGCGTTGCGTAGCAATATCGTTTTCCCTCAACGCCTGTTTCTCCACTCTGGCATTTGCGCTCTGCCTGGAATAGTGCTCCGCACTGCTACTGCGTTCGCGTAAGCGTTGCGTAGCAATATGGAAAGATTTGTGGAGTGGAAGACTTAGCGTTCCAGGCTGCCCATGGAGTCCTTGGCCGTTGGATCCTCGGGAGCAGACCAGAACTCGTAGGCTGCTTGCGACAAGCTGGCGATCAGCCCTTCGGCTCTGGGATCGTTGGGGGTTTCTCGCTTCACCCACACCGCCGCCACATAGCGCCGCCCGTTGGGCAAATCCAGGATCCCGGCATCCCCCACCACGGAGCTCAAGGTTCCCGTTTTGTGGGCAATGCGCACCTCTTGAACCAAGTTGGGCCGGAAATAGGAGGGCCGTTGGGTGCGCCAGAGAATGTCCAGAAAACGGTCGCGGCTGCGGCGGCTGAGCATGCGCCCCTGTTCCACCTGGCTGAGCAGCCAAACCATGTCGCGCGGGCTGCTGGTGTTGGTGCCTTCCAGATCCGGTAGCCACCAAGAAATTTGCGTGTGTTGTAGTCCCCACTGGCGAAATTTTTGGTTGAGAGCCTCCTGTCCACCCAGGCGATCGATGATCAGATTGGTGGCGAAGTTGTCGCTGAGGGTGATCATCAGGGTGGCCGCTTCCAAAGCAGAAACCTGGGATCCGAGGGGTCGGGTTTGCAACACACCAGCTCCCCCTCCCTTGAGATCTTCCCGCAGAGTGAGCCTCTCATCCAGCCGCACCTGTCCGGTTTCCACAGCCTGGAAAAAAGCCAAGAGAATGGGGATCTTGATCACGCTGGCGGCAGGAAAAGCCTGATCCGGCCTAACCCCGGCAAAGGCGCCGGTTTCCACCTCCCAGAACAGAGCCCCTGCCGTCAAGCCCGGTTGGTCGGCCAAAGCGGCCAAGCGCTCCTGCAAAGCCGGGATCGCTTCTCCCGGCAGAATGTTACTCGGGAATGCCGACGGGGGAGGATCCCCAAGCTGCGTCGTGGCCTGTTCTATCCGGCCAGCGGTGGTCGATTGCAGCAGTTGCGAGAGGCCCGCCATTGTCAGGCCCAGGATGAGACTTAAGCTCAGTCCCCTGAGCAACACTTGCCCGAGAGATGGAGAACGTCTCAAGCGGCGAGGCCGGGCAGCCCGTTGGCGCAGACGAGCAATGGCTTTCTGGCGAGCAAGACGCAGCGGTTGAGGAGGGGAAACCAATAGGGATCCCCTGGGGGCAGGAAGCAGGCGACCAGATCCCGTTCGCAGCTTTGACTCCGCCGGAGGTGGGACGGCGTTCTTGGCAGGTTGTGGAGGGCGGCGGGGATCCCGCGACTTCTCTGGCAAAGGCCTACGGCCCGCTAGCGCGGATGGATCGGTGCCTTTCTTCTCCCTTGCTCTGGTCATAAGAACGATTGCCTTAACACCATACTTCTGACAGACACTGCTGGCAGTTTCACCGACTCCACCCCGGTGAGCTTGGCTTAATTAAACCCACATTAAACCCACAAATTGGCCAACCTGCCCTGACCTAGATTGCAAAACGCCCATCAAACCGTCCTCGCGACACGAAGCCTAGCAACAACCCCGCCAAAGGCAGGATGAGTCCCTGTTGCCAGAGCATCCACTCGGAGTCGTTTTAAAAACTTAGGTTGATCCGTGACCCCCCTTTCCCTCTGGAAGAGGGGCTGGGAATAGTCGCGGAAGCGGCGCGGAGCGCTTTTGCCAAGTCCAGGAAAACCGTCAGCTAGAAATCGCAGGAGCCCCGCACTGTACCCGTAGGGTCACTGCCGGGAGGAATGCGCTTTGATGAAGTACAATGAACTTATGAGCCAAGT
>NZ_JBSRZW010000036.1:0-24182 GCF_054058015.1 Thermostichus sp. MS-CIW-30 | reverse complement strand
TGTTCAGCCCGGATCTCGGAGATTTGGGCTGCAAAGCCCTGCCGCATCTCAACCATCTGAGCCTCAAAGCGCTCAGCCGACCGCTGCTGCTCGGCCCGCATTTCTTGGATTTGTTCTTGTTGTTGCTGAAGGTTGCGAATCAGCCACTCCTCTTGTTCTGGGGTCATGGGAAAGGTCTGAAGATATCCCTTCAATTCTAGTCAGTTGGGGATGGGATCCCGTTGAGCTGCCAAGAGAAGGGCATTGACAATGGCAGCAGCAACTGGGGATCCGCCTTTGCGGCCCTCCACCCGAATCTGGGGAACATCCGTTTGCGCCAACGCCTGCTTGGCCTCTTCCACCGCCACAAATCCCACCGGCACTCCGATCACCAAAGCCGGCTTGACCCGCTTTGCCCGAATCTCCTCCACCAAAGCCAGCAACGCGGTGGGGGCATTGCCAACGACAAACAGGGCTTCTGGATAGCGGCGTGCCAAGTTCACCATCCCATTGGCGGCGCGGGTTTGACCGGGCCAACGGGGCTCCTCCACCCAGTCCAAAGCACAGTAGAGGGGGATCCCTTGGGCTTTCAGACCTGACTGGATCCCAGCTGCCACCATCCTGACATCGACAATGACAGGCTGCTTTTGCCGTAGGGCTGCCAGGGCGTGTTCAACGGCGTTGGGGCCGAAGAAAAAGCGATCCCGCAGCTCAAAGTCGGCAGTGGCATGAATGGCACGGCGCACCACCTCATAAGGGATCCCTTGCCAGGGGTGGGGGCCGATCTCCTGATCGATCTGGCGGAAGCTGGCAGCAGTGATTGGGTCTACCTGGAAGGCTTCATTCATTGGGTCTGGAGTCAGGGGCACAGTCATGCTGGCATGTCCTAAAGAAGAACCGGTGGCAAAGTAGCTTTGGGCGAGCCGAGAAAACCACTAAGATTGGTCTAGCCTAAATTGGAGATGAGCCTATTGTTGTCACCCACTCCTCCCTTGCACAGACTCAACTCCCATCCTTCCCCTTCTGCTCGGGTCAGCGCCAATTCCGTCGGCAATCCCGGTTTCTCCTCTGTTGATGCGCCCTCCTCTTCCCCAACGGGTAGCGACAGGGATCCCTTGTCGGCTTTGCCTCGCTACGGCTACTCCCAAACCTGGCATTGGCGGGGCTGGCCCATCCATTTCACCTACACCCCCAGTCGTGCCCAAACCCCTGCCGGTGTCGTCAACTTGACGGCAGCTCCGGCCCTTTTAATCCATGGATTTGGAGCGTCAGTGGGTCATTGGCGCCACAACATTCTCCCTCTGGGATCCCAGCGCTCCGTCTATGCCCTCGACCTGCTGGGATTTGGCAAGAGTGCCAAGCCGGAGATTGCCTACAGCGTTGATCTGTGGGTGGAGCAGGTACACGAGTTTTGGCAAACTCACATTCAGCAGCCCAGCATCCTGGTGGGCCATTCCATCGGGGGCTTGGTGGGAGTCATTGCCGCCGCCCGCTATCCCCAGATGGTGAAGGGCCTGTGCTTGATTAGCTGCGCCGATGGGCCCCATCCGGAAGAATTGCCCTCTCCCTGGGATGCTCTGGTGCGAGCCCTCTGCGAAGGGATTCTGTCGTTGCTGGGGTGCCCCCTCACTTATCCCCACCTCTTCAACTGGCTGCGACAAACCGAGGTGCTACGAGCTTGGATCAAGAATGTCTACAAGCGGGATGAGCAGGTGGATGACGAGCTGGTGCAGATCTTCCAGAGACCGGCCTTTGAGCCGGGGGCAGCCCACGTGTTTTTGGACGGTCTGAGGGCCATTCTCTGCCGCCGCTTCGACAGCCCCAAACGCCTGCTGCCCACCCTAAAAATGCCTATCTTGCTACTTTGGGGCCGAGAAGATCCGGCAGTGCCCAGTTTTTTGGCAGACCAATTTAAGCGCTGGCAACCTGCCCTCACCTTGGTGAAGCTGCCGGGAGTAGGCCACTGCGCCCACGACGAGCTGCCTCACTGGGTCAACACCCTCATCGGGGAATGGGCGGCCAGTCTGGAGACCTGCCCTGACTTGCCCACCCCCCTTCAGCGGGATCCCCGAGTCGGCTAGCTCAGCAAGTGATCTGAGCTATTCCCGGCAAGGTGCCACAAGTGAGGGCTATCGGCACAGGGCCCCCCCCAGCTTGGAACACCCCCAAGCCAAATCCCAGCCTGCCGCCGGGAAAAGGGATCCCGCTCAGAGATCAGGGGGCAGCTTGAGGATCTGATGCTGGCGCATCCCCTGCCAGCGGCGAATGAGATCGCCATCAATACCGAACTGATCCAACGCCTTCACCACCACAAAATCCACCAAATCTAGGATGGTACGCGGCTGGTGGTACCAAGCCGGAATGGCCGGGACAATACGCGCCCCCGCTTCTGCCAGGGTGGTCAAGTTGCGCAGGTGGATCAGGCTAAAGGGGGTTTCCCGCGGCACCACCACCAAGCGTCGTCCCTCCTTGAGCTGCACATCAGCAGCCCGCTCCAGCAGATCCGAGCTCAAGCCGGCAGCCAACTTGGCAACTGTACCCATGCTGCACGGGATCACCAACATCCCCTGCGTGCGATAGGAGCCACTGGCAATGGTTGCCCCCACATCCTGCCAGCGATGACAAACCAGGGATCCACCGCTGCTCTCGGCTTGTTGTCGCCAAAAGTGGGCCTGCTTGCGGGGGTCTGTCGGCAGCAGCACCCCGTGTTCTCCCTGCCACACCTGATAGGCCGCTTTGGAGACCACCACTTCGACACAGTAGTCCAGGCTGAGCAGAACATGCAGAGCACGCACAGCATAGAGCATCCCTGAAGCGCCTGATACGCCAAGGATGATGGGCAGAGAGGATGTCAAGGGCCGCCGGGGAACGTCTTCTGCTCAAGTCTAGCGAGGGGAGCTGTCCCTCGCCTGCTCAGGGGATCCCTAACCCACTGCTCCCAAAGACTTGCACAACGTGGGATAAAAATGCTCCTGGCACAGGTTGAAGGCAGCGCTCAAGCCCCAGTCTGACTCTTCTCTGTTAGGTCTGCAGATTTTGCCGCCCGTTGCGGATCACCCGCAAGGACTCCACCAACCGCAACTCCAAGTCTTGCAACACCTGATCCACGTAACGGTGGGCCTCCCGCTGCAGGCGCTCCGATTCCTGCAGTGTCTGTCGCCGCACCTCCTCACTATGTTGATAGGCTTGTTGCAATAACTGCTCCGCCTGAGCTTGGGCCTGTCGCAGAATCGCCGATTCGTTGAGGAGCTGCTCAGCCCTACGTTGGGCTGCGGCCACAATTTCTTGGGCGTAGCGATTGGCCTCTGCCAAGATCCGATCCCGCTGGCGCAGCAGTTCCTCCGCTTCCTCCAGGGCTGTCGGCAGGTTCAGGCGGATAAAGTCTAACTGCTCCAGAATCTTTTCCTCTTCAATAAGGGTGCGAGACCAAAACAGGCGAGGGCTACTGAGAATGGCTGCCTCCAATTGATCCAGGGCCTCCTGGACGCGCATCAGAGCCAGGGTCTGATCCCCAAAGGGTACGCCGGCACGATTGGAAGGATCAGAGGGCAATTCTCGCATCAGTCTATGAAGAGGGGAGGCTGCACTGAGCAAAAGAGCAGATCAGGCAGGATAACGCCTACCATATCAGGTTCTCGGTTTCCTGAATCTGCGCAGTCTCCCCTTCGCTCCAACCACTCTTCGTGAAGTAGATGTTCTTTTTGATATGAGGGGACGATGGACTTTCTCCCTCGCGGAGGCTGTGAGCCAAGCGGCAGAGAGGCTGCTTACCGGTCGGTTGGTGCCACAGCGGCTGGGGAGCCGAGGTTGCTCGGCTGCCAAAAGAGCGCCAATGGAGGAGATTTATAGTCATTTTGAATAGGAATAAAACATTTCCGTTGCATTGCTCTCCAACCCCCCTCTCCCAGAGAGATGAGCTGGGGGGTCGCGGCAGCGGCGCGGAGCGTTTGGGGAGTGTCTCAATCTAGTTTGAGATGACTACACTTTTTGAGTTGCCGCCAGTTCCCTGAAGATGGCCAGCCTCCAGATGGTTGACAGCTACCTATGGCACACTGAGAAAAAAGGAGTTGGAGCCCCAGCCTCTTATGCCACAACCGCAGCCCCCCAGAAGACTGGAAGACCAGTTTGTGGAGAATGTCTCCCGTTATCCCACTTACTTTATTACCGTTTTGCTGGGGGGGATCTGGGCTGGCCTCCAGCCTTTTGTCGGCCTGTATCGCAAAAGTCCAACAGCGGCGGCCATGGTGACGCTGGGATCCCTTTTGTTGCTTCTATTTGTTTATTTCACCCTGCGAGGCATGACAGGGAATACCTTTTGGCCAGAATAGATACTGGGTTGAGGTTGGGGCCCATGGGCGAAGCTGTGCAGTGGACGCCGGCAGCATAAGCACGCCTCAAGGGGATCCCTCTTTTTCGCCCCACTGCTGACAAGAAGTAAAGTGCTCCGCACCGCTCGCGCGAATGAAAAGTTTGCCCCGGAATGGTGGCGGTCTATGGGCAGGCCAAGCCTCAATTGGCTCTTCAGGGATCCCGGCTGCAAGCTGTAGCGAGGGGATTGGATTTGCTGCTAGCTTGGTAGAGCATGACTCTAGTCAATAATAAGCTCAACTATACTGAAAATAATGTATAATATGTTCAGTACGGATTACTACCAGTTGATCTTTCTGTTTACTTTCGAGTCTGCCAACATGGTAGCCAAAGCAAAGCAGAAAATTGGTAGTAAGACGACACGGAAACTGCGCTTTGGGTATTCTACTCAAAGCTTTGCGGGATACCGCCATTCTGTTTGGACTCCGTCCCGCTAACGCGAATGGAAACAAACAGAATGCCATCGCTGCATAGTTGAACAGTGATGTTCAGCAGTGTTCAGCGTAAATGTATCAGGTGTTCTCCTCCGTTTTTTGAACTCATGGCAGATTGGATCCTGTTGGCGCTGGTGGGTTCTGCAACCTACCTGCTGCTGCAAAAAAGTGTGGCCCGCCTTTCGAAGGTGCCGTGGCGGATCCTGTGGCTGGTGATGATGCTGCCCCCTTTGGTTTGGGTGCTGGGGCGTCAGGTGTTTCAGTACGAATTGCCTCCCTTGCTGATGTTGCTGCTGTTTCTCACCTCCTACTTTACCAGCATGACCTTGGTGAGACGAGGGGGTATTCGACCCTCAACCGGAGGCCCTCGGCCAGAGGTGGAAAACTCCTCTCCAGAAGCGGATCCCTCGCCGGCTGGGGAACCTGAGCCAGAGGAAGAGGAGGAAGACGGCGCCGCAGATCCGGTCTCGCTGGCTCTTGCCCACACCCCCATCTCCGAAGTGCCGCGGGAGAAGCTGAGCCATTGCTTCCCCTGGAACGTCTTTTATTTGCAAAATGTGGAGTACCGCCCCCAGGCGATCATCTGCCGGGGCAACTTGCGGGCGGATCCCAGTGAAGCCTATGAGCGGGTGCAGCAGAATGTGGAAACCACCTTCGGCAAACGCTTTTTGGTGGTGCTGCAGGAGGGGTTTGCCGGCAAGCCCTTTTTTGCCTTGGTGCCCAACCCGGCGGCGCGGCGCTCCCTGGCGGACAGTCGAGAGTTGCCGCTGCTGGCTTTGGGGCTGTTGCTATTCACCTTCTGGACGACCCTCAGTGCTGGGGCCCACGCGGCTGGGGTTAGCCCTGACCGGCTGCTGCATTTGCCCTCTCTGATGAAAGGATTGCCCTATGCGGTCGGGATCCTTGCCATTTTGGGATCCCATGAGTGGACTCGTTACTGGGTGGCCCGCCGCCACCACATCAAAACCTCGCTGCCCTATTTCATCCCGGTGCCTTTTGTCCTAGGGACTTTTGGGGCGTTTATCCAGTTGAAAGAGCCGGTGCCCAACCGCAAGGTGTTGTTTGATATCGCCGTCGCCGGGCCGCTGGCAGGGAGTCTTGTTGCTTTGGGCATGTTGTTGCTGGGGCTGGTGTTTTCGGCGCCTGTAGATCCTCCCGCGGTGCCCGAGGGGCAGCCGACCCCGATTAGTTTTCATCGCATTGACCCGCGCCTATCGGTGCTGCTGGCAATTCTGGCCCGCATGGTGCTGGGGGATCAGTTGCAGCCGGGGCAGGTGATCGAGCTGCACCCGCTGGCCTTTGCCGGCTGGCTGGGCTTGGTGGTGATTGCCTTTAACCTCATGCCGGTGGGCCAACTGGATGGAGGGCACATTGTCCACGCAGTGTATGGACAGCAGATGGGAGCGAATGTGGGCCGGGTAGCCCGCTGGTTGGTGCTGCTGCTGGCTTTGACGGTGCAGCCTTGGCTGTTGCTCTGGGCGCTGCTGCTGTTTGTGATTTCCAGTGCTGACGAGCCGGCCCTCAACGATGTGACGGAACTGGACGAGGCCCGGGATCTGCTGGGGCTGGGGATGCTAACGCTGCTGGTGCTGATCCTGCTGCCGGTGCCGCCGTTTTTGCAAAATGGACTGGGCTTGGCCTAGATCCGGGGTAGGATCCAAACCGCCCCTGACCTCGTTCTCCTCTCATGCAACGCAGCTTAATTGTTCAAAAGTACGGCGGTACCTCTGTCGGCTCTGTGGAGCGTATCCAGGCCGTGGCTCAACGGGTGGCCCACACGGTGAAGGCAGGGCATCGGGTGGTGGTGGTGGTCTCGGCGATGGGGGATGAAACCGATCGCCTTGTGGATCTGGGGGAACAGATCTTGCAGGGATCCCCGACCACACCGGCCCAGTTGCGGGAATGGGATATGCTCCTTTCCACCGGTGAGCAGGTGAGCATTGCCCTGGTGGCCTTGGCGCTGCAACGCTTGGGGTGTCCTGCCCTTTCCCTGACAGCAGCCCAGGTGGGCATTGTCACCACTCGGGATCACAGCCGGGCCCGCATTTTGCACATCCACACCGACCGCCTGTGGCAGCACCTGGAGCGGGAAGAGGTGGTGGTGGTGGCCGGGTTTCAGGGCATCACCAGCCTGGCGGAGCTGGAGATCACCACCCTGGGTCGGGGGGGATCCGACACCACGGCAGTGGCCTTGGCAGTGGCCTTGGGAGCAGAGCTGTGCGAGATCTACACCGATGTGCCGGGGATCTTCACCACGGATCCGCGTAAGGTGCCTGAGGCCAGGCTGTTGCCGGAGATCACCAGTGATGAAATGTTGGAGCTGGCCAGCTTGGGGGCGCAGGTGCTGCATCCCCGCTCGGTGGAAATTGCCCGCAACTACGGTGTGAAGCTGCGGGTGCGCTCCAGCTTGGAGCCGTTGCAGGCGGGATGCGAGGGCACTCTCATTCTTTCTCCTCCCCCCCGTCCTCGTGCTGCCGACAGCAGTATCGAGCTGGGCCTGGCGGTGGATACGGTGGAGCTGGATCGGGATCAGGCCAAGTTGGTGTTGGTGGGGGTGCCGGATCGCCCTGGCATTGCCGCCCAGCTCTTTCAGGGGATCGCGGCGGCAGGGGTGAATGTGGATTTGATTTTGCAGTCCCTCCAGTTCACAGCCGCTCACGCCAGCGGGACGGACTCCTTGCCGCAGGGATCCGTGCCCCAGCCCACCAATGACATTGCCTTTACGGTCAGCCGGTCGCAGGTGGCCGAGGCTGCAGCCGTTGCCCGGCAGATTGGCCAAGAGCTGCAGTGTGCAGCGGTGATTGTGGATGAGGCGGTGGCCAAAGTCAGCATTGCCGGAGTGGGGATGATGGGCCGACCTGGGATCGCGGCGCAAATGTTCCAGGTGCTGGCCGAGGCCGGGATCAATTTGCAGATGATCTCCATGTCCGAGATCAAGGTGAGCTGTGTGGTGGCTGCGGAGCGGGCCGGTGATGCCGCCTTGGCTCTGGGAGAGTCGTTCCAGGTGATCCCCCACTTGCATCGGGCAAAGATGCCGGCTGCCCCTCAAGACAGCCACCCGGTACGCGGTGTTGCCTTGGATTTGAAGCAATCGCGGCTGGGCCTTCGCAAAGTGCCGGATCGTCCGGGAACTGCCGCCCATTTGTTCGGGCGCTTGGCGGCTGCCGGGATCATCGTGGACACCATCATCCAAAGCCAGCGGGGCTACCACAACGGGATCCCCAGCACCGACATTGCCTTCACCGTGCCTCAGGATCAAGCGATGGCTGCTGAGGCGGTCTGTCGGCAGGTGGCCGAAGAGCTCCAGGCGGCAGGCGTTGACGCAGATCACGACATTGCCAAGGTCAGCATTGTCGGCGCTGAGATGGAAACCTATCCCGGCGTCGCTGCCCGTCTGTTTGCAGCTCTGGCCGAGGCGGGAATCAACATCGAGATGATCGCCACCTCGGAGATCAAGGTGAGCTGTGTAGTGCGCCGGGATCGAGGGATCCCGGCCTTGCAAGCTATTCACCGCGCTTTCCGGCTGGACTGCCCCTAGCCTGCCTCAGGGTCTGGCCGCCAGCAGCAAGGGAAAATGATGGGCGTTGGGGGCGTGCATCACCTGGATCCCCAGATTGGCGCGGTTGAGGAGATCGGCGTAGGTGGGGATGAAGCGGCCCTGGCTGTCCAGGATGGACTGGTTGAAGTTCAAGCCGTTCAAGTTAAAGGCCATTATGCCGATACCTATTGCCGCCGCCCAAATCCCCACTGTGGGCAGGGCCGCCATCCAGAAGTGGACGGAACGGCTGTTTCTCAGGCCCAGGCCGGGGAACCCCAGCCGCCCCAAGAACGCGTAGTGCCCGGCCAGGAAGTTGTAGGTGACTTCCTCCTGCCCGAAGCGGTAGCCGGCATTTTGTGACTCTTCTTCCGAGGTCTCGCGGATTAGGCTGGAGATCACCAGGGAGCCGTGCAGGGAGGCCAGCAGAGCGCCGCCAAAGACGCCGGCCACCCCCAGCCAGCTAGCAGGGTGCATGAGGATGTTGTGCTCCGCCTGGAAAGCCAGCATGAAGTAGAAGGTGCCGGCGATCCCCAGGGGCAAGCCTTCCGAGAAACTGCCCTGGCCGATGGGGTAGACCAAGAGCACTGCCGTAGCCGCCGCCGCCGGAGCGGAAAACGCCACCGCAATCCAGGGGCGCATACCCAAGCGATAGCTCAGCTCCCATTGCCGGCCCAGATAGCACCACACCCCGATCAGGAAATGGAGCACGATCAGTTGGTAGGGGCCGCCGTTGTAGAGCCATTCATCCAAAGAGGCGGCTTCCCAAATGGGATAAAAGTGCAAGCCGATGGCCGCCGACGTGGGCACCACCGCCGCCGAGATGAGATTGTTCCCCCCTATCAAAGAGCCGATCACCGGCTCGCGGATCCCATCCACATCCACCGGCGGAGCAGCAATAAAAGCGATTACAAAACAAAAGGCTGCTGCCAACAAGGTCGGGATCATCAATACGCCAAACCAGCCGATGTAAAGCCGGTTTTCGGTGCTGGTTATCCATTGGCAAAAGCCATTCCAACTCCAGAGCTGCCGCGCAGCCAAGGAGCGGCGAATTACCGTACTCATAGGCCAACTCCTAAAGAGACAAAACCATTCTTTGCTTTGTCGGCTTCCTTGAACGGGGCAAAACTCTTCCCGCGCCGACCGCCAAAAGCGTCTCCTTCTTTCAGGCTAGACAGTTTTAGGGACGCCGACAGGGATCCCTAACTTCCGCAACGGGAATGTGAAAAAAATGGATTTGTCGATACAAATCAGCACCCGCCTGTTGCAATTGGGATATCTTTGAGAGCTTCCCGGCAGTTGATGGCAGCCAAGCTCGAGCAGATGTTTCTCAAGAATGGGTTCAAGAAAGAGAAGTCGTTCAGGATCCGCTTTTTCTCCTGCCGGCAAGACCCTATGGGCTCTTCATGGGGCTTCCAGAAGTTTGCTTGGGGCATTCCTGGGTGGAAAAAAATCCTGCAAGCACTTCACCTGCAGGGATCCCGACTGCAAAGCACGGATGGCAGCCGCAGTGGCTTTGGCCCCTGCCAGGGTTGTCACCAGAGGGATCTTGTAGGCCAGGGCAGTGCGGCGGATCTTTTGGCCATCTTGCTGCGCCTCGACACCGGAAGGGGTGTTGATAATGAGCTGAATCTGGTGATTTTTGATGGCGTCGATGACGTGGGGCCGTCCCTCGTGCAGCTTGAGGACTTTGTCCACCGGGATCCCGTGCTCGGCCAAAACCTTTTGGGTTCCTTCGGTGGCCAATAGGCGAAAGCCCAGCTCCACAAACTCGCGGGCTACCGGGATGACCGCCTGTTTATCCCGGTCGCTGACGCTGATGAACACCGTCCCCTGGAGAGGCAGATTCTGCCCCGCCGCCAGTTGGGCTTTGGCGTAAGCGCGGCCAAAGTCCGTGTCAATGCCCATCACCTCGCCGGTGGAGCGCATCTCCGGCCCCAGCAGCGTATCGGTGCCGGGAAACTTGTGGAAGGGCAAAACCGCTTCTTTGACGGCAATGTGGGAGGGGATCACCTCCTGGGTAAAGCCCAGCTCGGCTAGGGTTTTGCCGCTCATCACTTGAGCAGCGTAGTCTGCCAGCGGATGGCCGATGGCCTTGCTGACAAAGGGGACGGTGCGGGAGGCGCGCGGATTGGCCTCCAGGATATAGACTTGACCTTTTTGGACGGCGTATTGCACGTTGATCAGGCCCACCACCTTCAGAGCTTGGGCCAACTTCACCGTCCACTCGCGGATCACCCGCAGCACCTCGGGGCTGAGGGTGCGGCTGGGCAATACACAGGCCGAATCGCCCGAGTGGATCCCGGCCTGCTCGATGTGCTCCAGAATGCCGCCGATGGTAACAGCGCCGGTGCGGTCGGCAATGGCATCCACATCCACCTCCACCGCCTCTTCCAGGAACTGATCCACCAGCACCGGACGATCCGGATCCACCGCCACCGCCAGTTGCATGTAGCGCTGCAGGTCTTGGTCGGAATAGACGATCTCCATAGCCCGTCCCCCCAAGACGTAGCTGGGCCGCACCACCACCGGATAGCCGATGCGGCGGGCAATTTCCAGGCTTTCTTCCACGCTGCGGGCGATGCCGTTGGCCGGCTGGCGAATATCCAACTCCCGCAAGATGCGCTCGAAGCGCCCCCGATCCTCAGCAATGTCGATGGAATCGGGGGAAGTTCCCCAGATGGGAGCCTGGGCTGCCGCCAGCCCCTGCGCCAGCTTGAGGGGAGTTTGACCGCCAAATTGCACGATCAGGCCGACCGGCTGCTCAGCATCCACCAAGTTCATCACCTCTTCATGGGTGAGCGGCTCAAAATAGAGGCGATCAGCGGTGTCGTAGTCGGTGGAAACGGTTTCCGGGTTGGAGTTGACCATGATCGCTTCGTAACCCAGGCGGCTGAGGGCAAAGGCAGCATGACAACAGCAGTAGTCGAATTCGATCCCCTGGCCGATGCGGTTGGGGCCACCTCCCAAGATCATCACCTTCTCTTTGCGGGCCGGGAAAATCTCCGACTCGCTCTCGTAGGTAGAGTACTGGTAGGGGGTAGCAGCCTCAAATTCGGCGGCGCAGGTATCTACAGTTTTGTAGGTGGGGATCACCCCCAGGCTTTTGCGGCAGGCCCGCACCTGATGTTCCGTGGATCCAGTGAGGTGGGCAATTTGTCGGTCGCTGAAGCCCATTTGCTTGAGGTGTCTCAAGTCGTCAGCGCTCAGGGATCCCAGCTCCCGCCCCTTGAGGGCTTGCTCCACCTCCACCAACTCCTGTAGCTTGTCGATAAACCAGGGATCGATGTGGGTGAGCTGGGCAATCTCCTGGGCAGAAAAGCCCATGAGCAGAGCGGTGCGGATGGTGAGCAGGCGGAAGGGGTTGGGGGTGCGCAGGTTGGCCCGCACTTCCTCCGGCTTGGGGAAAACCTCCGGCCTATCGCTGCCAAAACCGGGACGGTCGATTTCCAAAGAGCGCAGGGCCTTCTGGATGGATTCTTGAAAAGTGCGGCCAATGGCCATCGCCTCCCCCACCGATTTCATCTGGGTGGTGAGAACCGGCTCTGCGCCGGGGAATTTTTCAAAAGCAAAGCGAGGGATCTTGGTGACCACATAGTCGATGGTGGGCTCGAAGCTGGCCGGAGTTTTGCGGGTGATGTCGTTGGGGATCTCCGGCAGCGTGTAGCCCACTGCCAATTTGGCGGCAATTTTGGCGATGGGAAAGCCGGTGGCCTTGCTGGCCAAAGCAGAAGAGCGGGAGACCCGCGGGTTCATCTCGATCACCCGCACCTCGCCGTTGGCAGGGTTGACGGCAAATTGCACGTTGGATCCCCCGGTCTCTACGCCAATTTCGCGCATGATGGCGATGGCATAGTCCCGCAGCCGCTGGTATTCCTTGTCGGTGAGGGTTTGGGCCGGGGCCACGGTGATGGAGTCGCCAGTGTGCACCCCCATCGGGTCGATGTTTTCTATGGAGCAGATGATCACCACGTTATCCGCCAGATCCCGCATCACCTCCAGCTCAAACTCCTTCCAGCCGATGACCGATTCTTCCACCAAGATTTGGGAAACGGGGCTGGCCTCCAAGCCGGCAGCGCAGATCTCTTCAAACTCCTCCTGGTTGTAAGCCACCCCACCACCGGTGCCCCCCAGGGTATAGGCCGGGCGGATGATGAGGGGATAGCCGATCTCCTGGGCAATCTGCTTGGCTTCTTCCAGGGTGTGGGCCAGACCAGAGCGGGGCACGGCCAAGCCAATCCGCTGCATGGCTTGCTTGAAGAGATCCCGGTCTTCGGCTTTTTCAATGGCCTCCCGCTTGGCCCCAATCAACTCCACCCCGTACTGCTCCAGGATCCCTTGCTGGGCCAGTTGCACCGCCACGTTGAGGGCCGTCTGGCCGCCCATGGTGGGCAGCAAAGCATCAGGGCGCTCCCGCTCGATAATTTTGGCCACAAAGTCCACCGTCACCGGCTCGATGTAGGTGCGCTCCGCCATACTGGGATCCGTCATGATGGTGGCGGGGTTAGAGTTGACCAAAACGACCTCATAGCCCTCTTCCCGCAGGGCTTTGCAGGCTTGGGTGCCCGAGTAGTCGAACTCACAGGCTTGGCCAATGACGATCGGCCCCGCTCCAATGAGCAAGATTTTGTGGATATCGGTGCGGCGCGGCATAGGGATCCCAGAGGTGGCAGAGTCAGCCTTCTATTGTAGAGGTCACCTGCAGGTCAAGTTGCTCATCGGGATCCCTCTTTTTTGAGTGTTGCGCTTTCAAAGGCTATGCACAGCAGGCAGAGCTTGGATCCCTGGCAGGCAGGAGTTCTCTGGGGCAACCCGCAAAAGGGCAGCTTCTTCATCAGTATCAATAGACGGGAAAACTTGAACTTTAGATGATGTCAATGCTATCGTCGCAGCAAAGCCGCCCAGGGATCTGCCGATCGAGGAAACGCTCTATGGCCACGTTAATTGTTCGCAATGTTGACGAAGCCATTGTCAAAGCTCTCAAACAAAGGGCTAGTCGTCACGGCGTTAGTGCAGAGGCCGAACACCGCAAAATCCTAGAGCAAGTCTTACTCCAGCCTGCGAAACAGTCCTTTGCCGAAGTGCTCAGATCGATACCTAACGTTGGCAACGATTCAGACTTTGAGCGGGTGCAAGATAACACTGCCCATGACGTATTTGCTTGACACTAACGTCATCAGTGAGCTGCGCAAACACAGTCAAGCCAACTCCGGGGTTCAAGAATTTCTTCAAACTGCCATTGAGCAAGAGGCCCGCATCTACATCAGCGTGATCACGCTGGGCGAACTCCGCCGAGGCGTTGAACTCATGCGCGATCGCGGCGATCATCTGCAAGCCAACCTTCTGGAGAGGTGGCTGCAAACGGTTGTCGATGACTATGCCGATCACATTCTTGATTTCACAATTACCGAAGCCCAGGTATGGGGAAGCCTGTGCGTACCTCACTCTCAAAATGCGATTGACAAACAACTGGCTGCTACAGCCTTGGTTTACGGACTTACCCTGGTTACTCGCAATGTCCGTGATTTTGCCGGGACAGGGGTACCTCTCAGTGACATCCTCCCGACGCTGACCCTACGGGTACAGTGCGGGCTTCCTAACCTCGCGGTTAGGCATTCCTGCCCCACGCCACTTATCGTAGGTCATAGACCCCCGACAGACCGACTTGGCAGGCGGTTTCCGTTCCCCAGAGTCCCTGGGTACTATACTGCATTGTTGCACAGGCCATGGCTGATGGTAAATACTTGTCTTATCCCATCGAGAGAATCGACAAGTGCGGGGAGTCCATGTATCCCGACGCTGATGCTTTGCATACAGCGCGGGACTTATAGCTCCCCGCGCCCCTCCTTTGTTAACCCATTTAGACCCTCATAACAAGCCGCGGTAGCGAATAAAGATCAAAACTGCCGCCCAGGATCCCAGCGCCACTTTGATCGCCACCAGAATATTGAGAATCGGGATCCAGCCGCCGCTAAACAGAGCTCCCAACTCCCCTCTGGGCAATTCCCAGCCGGCCAGAGCCATCACAGCCACCCCGATAAACGTCACCACCGACAGCTTCTCCCACATCGCAGCCCGCCACCGTTTGTAGATGGCCTCCATCCAGGCGGAAGAGGCGGTGATCGCCACCAAGCCAATGGCTGTCCCTCCTGCCACCCCAGCAGCAAAGCCCCCGCCCGGCGTCAGGTGCCCTCGAATGGCCAGCTCCACCGCAATCAAAGCCGAAATGGTGGCCCCCACTCGCGCCAACACAATCGAGGGAATATCGGTAAATTGAGCTACATTGGCCGTCGGCTGCTCATCCGCCAGCAGGTATTGGGCGCCCAAAATCGCCGTAGAAAACACCACCACTTCAAAGACCGTATCGTAGAGGCGGTTGCGCAGAATGAGACCCGTCACCGTGTTGGGCACACCGCTTTCGCTGGCCAGAATCTCCACTGCCTCGACTAAAGCTACGCCCGCTGCGCGATTGGGGGAAACGGATCCCGCCTCGCCCACAATGAGCTGTAGGGCTGCCAGCAGCACCGCTATCCCGTACACCCACTTCATGTCGCCATCACCTCAGCGGCCAGAGCTTGCTGCGCCAAAATGGCCTGCAGGCGGGGTACGCGTGTAACCAGGCGATACTCTGCTGCTTCTCCACCGGGCTCAAGGGCAATGGTGTGTACCTCTCGGCTGCGAAGAGCAGCCACCAACGCCTCCGAACTCCCATAGGCGGCCAACTCCAAGCGCATGTGATACCGCTGTAGCCCTTGGCGCATCTGCTGTAACAACTGCCGTGCTGCTGAGGTACTGGCCTCCAGCACAGGGCTGCCTTCGAGAACGCCCAGGCGCATGCTCAGCGAAGAGCGCACCGCAATGGCGTAGAGGGTAATAGAAAGCATGGTGCCCACCAGTGCCTCGGTCAGGGCCACATCCGCCGCCCCAAACAGCGCATAGATCAGGGCGGCAATCGTCCCCAGGATCCCTCGCATCACCAGGGCGTGATAGGGATTGGTCTGGGTCACCACCAGGCTCGCCGTCAGGGGCAGAAGCAACGCCATCACCAGCAACAGGGTCTCTTCCATCCTGGTCTCCTACAGGGACTTGCGCTGCGAGCAAAACGCCAGCACATAGCCCAGAATGGTATTCCAAATAGCCAGGGAGATCAGTGCCAACACCAACAGGGGCCATTCCCGTGGGATCCGCAACAGCAGCCCCAGCATGATGCTCATCGAGCCCAGGGTGTCCGACACCGAAAGGCCGTGCAGCTTAAATAAAATCGAGCGATCCCCAAGGAGCGGCGCCGTTCCCCACAACCAAAACAGCACACCAATCCCAAACAACAGATAGCTCAGACCTTCCACCCAGACTTCCATACCTACCCCCAGGGCCTTTCTAAAGCATTTCCAGCCGTTTCAGTACATGAGCCAAGAGCATTAAGGCCGCATTGCCCACCGACAAAATCAAAACCCCCACAATCCCGATCATCCAATCATCCCGCACCACCGACACCACCAAAATCAGGATGGCCGTCTTTGTGGCCAAGCTGGCAAAGGCGAGCATCGTCTGCCAAATATCTTCCTTCAGCCAAGCGGCATACAGGGGCAAGCACAGCGTTAGGGTCAGGAGAAACAGCAGTAGGTTCACACGTCCTCCCGCGGCTTGAGCACATGGACTTCATAAGTGCCTTGGGCATTGCAATTGAGCACGATGGTTTTGGGCGTGAAGGTAATTAAAAAAATATCCAGAAACACCAGCCCTGCTGAACGGTTGGGCAGGGTTTGTTTGTATACAACTTCCTCAACAGTGTGGGGCTTGAGGATCATCTCGAAGGCTTCCCAGTAGGCTCTTGGGATGGCGAGAAGAATTTCCTGGAGCACTCGCCCCCAATCCCGCCATTGCACCGGTGCGGAAGCCTGGCGCGGCAGCAGCAACGTTGCCGCCACCCCGATGGCCACATTGTCCCAGCTCAGATTGCCCGTCAGCAGAAACCAAATCAAGAGGCGCAGGCCGATCTCCAATAGACCCAACTCAGGGTAGCGTCCCATAGTTCCCCACAGCTAACAGAGCCCAAACCAGCACCAACACTATGCTCAAGCCGCCCACCACTGCTTCCAGCCCTTCGTTCACCGACCCTCCCTTCAAAGGGATCCGCTCCCAAAACCAGCCTAGGGGGATCCCAACGCCCAAACTGAGGAGCGCCTTGAGAAGATTGTCAGCGCCATAGGCCGCCGGTAGCCAGCCCCAGAGCAAGCCCCCACCCCAAAGCACCAGTGCCACTTTATCTTGCCAAGGAGTTGCAGAGGTGGTTGCCCCCTTCATTGGAGAAACAGGTGCCCGCAGCACTCGCACGCCTAAACAAGTGGTGCCGACGGTAACCCCCACCAGCAGCCACTCGTGCCAGGGATCCAGAGCAGACAAGCTGAGGGCCTTGGCCGCATACCCCAAACTGCCGGGTACCCCTGCCAGGGAAGCCGTCCCTAAGAGCAGCATCGGCCAACGCCAGGGATGGGTCACGCTTGTTCCAACAAACAGCAAGGGCTTTGCCAACCCATGGGCAAGACCGTACAAACCTGCCCATTGAGGGGCAGCAATCACAAATCCCATCTGCGATACCGAGCTCCAGGCGAGAAGGTGCTGGGGCGTGCTCCCCATCAAGGCCAGTAGGATCCCGAAAACGGCTGAACCAGCGCTCAAGTAGGGCAACCCCTGGGCCAAGACCGGCGAAGCCTCGCTGCAGCGCACCAAAGCCATGGCTCCTGCTTTGGTCGTAAAACCGCTGAGCACCGCCGCGATAACGGGATCCGCGGTAGCATAGGTGAGAGGCAGCCACAGGCCGGCAACGAAGATCGCCCCCTTGGCCAAAAGACCCACAGCAATCAGCGCCAAGGCCGTGGGGTCGGCCATAGCCAAACTGCTCATCGCCAGGGATCCCGTGCGCACATAGACCAGGATTGCGCCCATCAGGTAGAAGAGCATGGCCACATTGCTCATGAAAAGGTAGCGCAGCCCCACCCAGAGCTGGCGATCGCGGTGCGGAGCATTTTCTTCCACTGTGGGTTGGCCCTCAGCCCGCCGCCCGTAGGTCAGCAGCAAAAACACGCCGATGCTGAGCACCTCCAGGGAAACGTAGACGCTGATCAGGTCAGCACTGATGATGACGGCGTTGGCGCTACCGTGGACGATCAGCAACTGCATGGCCAGAAAGCGGCTGCCCGCAAAGCGTCTATCCAAATACAGGGCCACTCCTAGCGTGACCAGGCCGTGGGCCAAGAGCATCGCTGCTCCATTGGCATCGATCCGCAGCGTCACCCCGAAGTGATCCAAAAGCTGCAGCTCCAAGGGCGCAGCGGTTGTGCCGGGCAAGCCCCCCTGCTGCACCGCATAGGCCACCGTCAGCGCGGCCATCCCCACCAAGCTGGGACGGGTTAGGGCTGGCATCAAGTAGGTTGTGAAGGCCAGCAGAAAGGGCAGCGCCACCCATACCAGCGTCAGCTCAGTCATCGGTAGAAGTGCTCTGCGCCCCTGACGCGACTGCCTGTTCGATGCTCTCGACTTCGAGGGTGGGATGATTGCGGGAGAGCTTCATCACCCCCACCAACATCAAGGCTTGTACCGATAGGCCAATGACGATGGCCGTGAGGATGATCCCCTGAGGCACCGGGTCGGCATAGTCCAGCTCGCGCCAGGGTTTGTAGATGGGGGTGAACACACCGCTCCGGGCTGCCCAGATCACGAAGAAGGCGATGACCCCGGTGCTCATGACATCCATAGACAGGATCTTCATAATGAGGTTGCGCTTGACCACGACTCCCCAGAAGCCAAGGAAGATCGTGAGGATGACGGCGGCACTTAACATGGACACCTCGCTTGCTGCGCTCGAGCTATCTGGTCGCTCAGTCGTTCTAAGGCTACGCCCGCTACGTGACCAGTATCCAGCTTCCGCAGCCGCGGCAGCCAGATAGCCTGTGGCCGGCTGCAACGCTGCCGGGATCCCCATCTCCCCAGCAAGACCGGGATCCCGAATTCGAAAGAGCTGCAGCTCCCAATGGGCAACTTGCTGCGACTTCTTGCCAGCTCTGGAGCTTGGTGGGATCCTGGTCATACACCTCTCATGCCAAGGTCGGAATTCATGGCTGCTGTTCGCAGTTTAAGTTGTAATTTAATGGCCTTGGCGGAACCGACTTCTGGATGCTGAAGAAAGGTGTTGGAGAAGGGGGTTTAAAAGCCGTGATGCTGCCGGTGGCGGAAGCAGAAGCCCTGATTTTGCAGGCGGTTCAGCCGCTGGGCCCAGAGTGGGTGGAGCTGGGATCCGCCCAAGGCCGCGTTCTCAGCCAAACTGTGTATAGCCCCCAGGATTTTCCGGCCCATCCCACCTCCAGTATGGATGGCTATGCCGTGCGCCATGAAGATGTGCAAGCGGGGATCCCTTGTGAGCTGCAGGTGATTGAGACTCTCCCCGCCGGAAAGGCACCCACCCGAGAGCTCCAGCCTGGACAAGCGGTGCGTCTCTACACCGGCTCCCTCTTGCCCAGCGGTGCGGACACCGTGGTGATGCAGGAAGACACGCAGCAACCTTCGCCAGGAACCGTTCGCCTCTTGCAGCGTCCGCAGCGGGGCCAATTTGTCCGGCCTCAGGGAGACTTTGCCCGCCAGGGGGATCCCCTCCTGCCGGCAGGGCAGGCTTTGGGCGGAGCGGAGCTAGCCGTTTTGGCCGCCATCCGACAGGCGATGGTGCCGGTGTTTCGTCAGCCCCGGGTAGCCCTGTTCTCGACAGGGGATGAGCTAGTGCCCATCCAGCAGGTGCCGGGGCCGGGGCAGGTCGTGGATTCCAACCAGTACGGCCTGGCGGCTCTGGTCAAGGCAGCGGGTGGGATCCCGATCCAGTTGGGCATCGTGCCGGATCGGCTCCAGGTGTTGCGGCAGGTCGTCCAGCAGGCCCTGGCCTCCGCCGATGGGGTGATCTCTTCCGGAGGGGTATCGGTGGGGGATTTTGACCTGGTGGAAAAGGTGCTGGAGGAGTTGGGAGGCGAGATTTTCATCCGCAGCGTGGCCATCAAGCCGGGCAAACCCCTGACGGTGGCTCGTTTTCCCAATCCCCACGGCCCCCCCAAGCTCTACTTTGGCCTGCCGGGCAACCCTGCCTCTGCCCTGGTGACCTTCTGGCGCTTTTTGCACCCGGCCCTGCGAAAAATGGGCGGATCCCTGCCCCCCTACTGGCAGATCCTCTCCGCCTTCAGCCCGGTGGATCTGCATGCCGACGGTCAGCGGGAACACTACCTCTGGGGACGGCTGCAGGTCAAGCCCGAAGGGATCCAATTTCAGCCCGCCGCCAACCTCAATTCCGGCAATCTCATCAGTCTGGCCGGCTGTAATGCCTTGGCTGTGCTGCCAGTAGGGACAACCCAGATCCCTGCTGGTTCGCCCGTTCAGGTGCTGCAACTGCCCTGAAGATCCCTAGCCCTCCTCTCGCTGCTGCTGGAATAGCCGCCATAGTCAATCCAAATAACAATGAGACGCTAGCCAGTACAACAGTTCCGTCTGCAACAGCGGACCGCAGGCCCTATCACTTCATCCACAGAAGTTCCTCTATCAGCATGCATCCTTGCCCTCTTGAGAGCACTAAAGTCACCCTCAATCTCATTCAAGTCTGGCGAGGGCCTCAGCAAAAAACCACCTCCTGCCCTGCCGCTTTCATCAAATCCTTTATCCTTCCCTTCCGTTCGCCGAGCAGGCCCTAGGCCTTTGAATCGGCCCATTGCCCAGAGTCAATACAGATGTCCTCTCCAAACTCGGCATTTAGTGTCCCTCAAATTCTTCCGCATTCGAGCTACTTGAAAAAGCGTCGGGGCTATCAAACCCCCTCTCTCCTTCCTCCTACCGGCTACTCAGCTCTCTCTCTTCCCATAAACTTTCTCCCCTCTCTTTGGCCAAGCATAAAACAGGTGCGTATCTCCCCAAACCCTGTCTCGTCATTCTCTCATCATTCGCGTCAGCGGTGCAGAGCCCATTGTAAGCTAAACTCTCACTTCCATACTTCTGAACCAACTCCCTCAAGACCCTAGAGTCGTTGATTCTCTCTTGGATTCTCTCTTGCCAATCCCGCTCTCGGTGCCTTAACTCTTTTTTTTCGCGTTGTTTTCATCTTCCTAAGAGCATAGTAAATAGCGCTGGGATGGACGCCAAACCTCTGGGCTCTATCCTTCAGTCGAGCTTCTGGGTACTGTTCTACGTCTTGCTGCAGAGCGACCAAGTCTATCTTTCGCTTCCGAGTCTTGACTTTTGTCGGCCTCAGGTCTTCTCGGTTCAGCCAGCGATAAACCGTTGCACGACTGACTTTGTACATCTGTGCAGCTGCAGTGGGGCTGCCCCCTTCCTGGACATACCCTACGACTCTCTCTCTCAGGTCTAAGCTATAGGTCATGAAGCTTCCTCCTGAGGTCTACTCCCACGTCATCTTGCCTTTAACACCGTCTCATTGTCAACTGAATTGACTACAACTACACAGACCTGCTTTGTGGTCATTTCAAATGGCACCTGTCTTGCCTTTTGTCTGCCGTCGTCGAGAGAGGGGGCAGCGGCACAGAGGACTAGGAAGGAGGGGGGAGACCGTCTCGAACAGACCTAGAGTAGGCCTGCTGCACCGCCTGGTAGCGCCGTTTGAACGCCTGCTGCTGCACCTTGTGATCCACAATGGGATCCGGATAGCCACAACTTCGCCGTTCCCGCAAAGCCCAGGCTCCCTTGGGGTCATCTCCCACCCACAGCAGAGCCGGCGTATCCAGCCGTGCCAGCTCCGGCAGATAGCGACGGATGTACTCTCCTTCCGGGTCATAGCGGGCTGCTTGCGTGGCCGGGTTGAAGATGCGCAGGGGCTTGGGATCCGTGCCCACACTGGCGCTCCACTGCCAACCGCCGTTATTGGCCGCCAGATCCCCATCCACTAGCTTTTGCATAAAGTAGCGTTCTCCCCAGCGCCAATCGATGAGCAGATCCTTGGTTAAAAAGCTGGCTACAATCATGCGGCAGCGGTTGTGCATCCAGCCGGTTTCGTTCAGTTGGCGCATGGCCGCATCCACGATGGGGTAGCCCGTCTGACCGGTGCACCAGGCCTGAAACCAGTCCTGCCGATTTTCCCACTCCAGGGCGTCGAAGGCTCGTCGATAGGCTCCGGTTTCCACGTGGGGCCAGTGGGCCAAGACATGCTTGTAAAACTCTCGCCAGCACAGCTCCTGCCGCCAAGTTTGCAAGCTGCTTTCGGCTTCTTCGCTGCGCACCTCGGCTTCCACCTCCCGCGTGGCTTGCCACACCTGGCGAATGCCGATCGTTCCCCAGCACAAGTGGGGGCTCAGTAGAGAAGTGCCCGGCTCAGCCGGGAAATCGCGGGATCGCTCATAGTCTAAAATGCGCAACCCCTGACAAAAGTCTTCCAAAAGGGCCTGAGCTGCTGCTTCCCCCGCTGCCGGGATCCGCTGGTCGCAGACAAAGCCCAAATCTGCCAAAGTGGGCAGAGGCTGCGCCTTCAGACCGGACACCGGTTGTAGCCCTTTGGGAATCGGGTAGGGATCCCGCTTGGGCAAGCTCGCCCACCTGCGCCAGAAGGGAGTGAAGACCGAATAGGGCTCCCCCGCCTGGGTCAACACTTCCCCCGGCCCGTGCAGCAGCATATCTTGGTAGGAGAAGGACTGGATCCCGGCTGCGGCCAAACTGGCCTGCACTCGACTCTCTTGCTGTAGGGCGAACGGCTCCCCATCGGCATTCCAAAACACGGCCCTGGCTCCCAGGTCTGTGGCCAAGCACCGCAACTCCACCGAGGGATCCCCCAGCCGCCAGATCAGCGGGATCCCCATCTGGGCGTAGCGCTCTTGGAGCTCTTGCAGAGCCTGAAGCAAAAAGGCCACCCTGGCCGGAGCCATGTCCGACCGCCCTAAGATCTGGGGGTCGAAAATGAAGACAGGCACCACCTGAGAGCTGCGCTGGGCTGCCTCATGAAGAGCTGTGTTGTCCCCTAACCGCAGATCGCGACGATGCCAAAGCAAAACGGGGGAAGTCATAGGCTGCCAAGCAATGGGATCCCATCTTGGCTGGTTTCCACCGCCTCTTTCAACTCACCCCCCCCAAGGCTGGGAGCCGGGGCGGCCAGAAGCTACATTCTAAAGAACCTTGAAGAACCCTATCAAAGCTCTAGACTGTCGAACACCCGACTGGGACAATAGCGGCAGCGCTCCTCTGGCTTTTGCTGGCCATCGCTGTATCCCATCGCGTAAGCTGTATCCCCCAACATCACCACCAGCTGAGTCAGCTTCAGGGAAAGCAACGGGTCAAGCGGCTCCGTCACATTCAGCATAAACTGCTCAATGGAGCGCCGCAGCGCCTCTGGCGTCTTGATCATCACGTCTCCATCCATCCATCGATGGCTTTAGGTATACATACTCAAGGCAAGATGGACATGGACTCAGGATAAAGGTGGAAGGAAGAGATGCTCGTAGCATTGGCTACTGTTCTTGGGATCGAGCTGGCAAGGGCTGAGCTCCACACCAGCCAGAGCAGGCTTGCGGATGATGTTAGCCTAGGTATCCAAAAATGGCGACAGCGCGACGGGTGGCACGGGTAGCAGAGCTGATCAAACGAGAGGTCAGCCAAATCCTGCTCTCGGAGATCAAAGATGACCGGGTCGGGGCAGGGATGGTCAGCATTGTGGATGTCGAGGTTTCCAATGACCTGCAAAATGCTCGCATCTTCGTCAGCATTTATGGGGATGAGACAGCTCAACACCGGGCCATGGAAGGGCTAGCAGCGGCCACACCCTTTGTGCGGCGGGAAGTCGGCCAGCGCCTCAGCCTGCGACGGGTGCCAACAGTGGTGTTTTTGCAGGATCGCTCTTTGGAGCGGGGATCCCGCGTTTTGGCCCTGCTCAACCAACTGAGACCGACCTTTGAGGCCAAGGCCCAGACTGGGGTTGAGGAACTGCTAGAGAACACCGCCGAGGGCGAAGAAAACGAATCGAGCGGCGAATAGTTGCACCATTTCGAGGGATCCGCGCTGGAGCTCAGCCTGCTTTGCACGAGAGAGCAAAGGATCTGCCTTGATGGCCACTAGATAGAGGGGCCTTTGCTTTGCAGCAATGCGGACAACATCCAAGAAAAGTTTTTGACGTCCGCGTAAGCGGGCCGGAGGCCCTGAAGTTTTTGGATTTGTTAGGCTTAAGGGAGCTATACAGCCCTTCCCCCGATCGTCTATCCGTACAGGACTCCATGTCTGCAGCACACTTGCGCAAACCAGAGCGCTCTGCTCCAAAGGGCAGCGGCGTTGTTGTGGTCAACCTGCGAAAGGGCTGTAAGGTTGCTGTCCATGCCTTTCCTGCCTTTTCATGGATGTTCAAAGCCCACTGCAACCGGATCCCTCTCTAGGGGGTGCTACTCCACTCCAAGCTCTGCAGGCCCTAAACCAGAGTGTTGCCGAAGCTTTGGTTTCCTGCTTGAAAGGGCAACCCCAACAGGCCACTCAGCACCTTTTGCTGGCTCTGCCGCAGCTCATGGCGGCTCTGGGGGCCTTGAGGCAAAAATCTTCCCTTCGCGTGAGCGGGCCGGAGGCCTTGGCCGAGCCTGCAGGTTGCCCTTCAGAAGCCAAGCCCAAGCGCATCATGCACATCGAAGGCAATCGCGTGGAAGTGTGGGTGGATAACCAAATTCGCAGCAGTTGGAGCATTTGGTCGGTGGGAGATCTCAAGGAAGTCTGTCGGCTGGCAGAAGAGTTCGACTGTGGCCTCAGCTATTCTCTAGGAGGAAACTCAGCTAGAAATCGCAGGAGCCCCGCACTGTACCCGTAGGGTCAGTGTCGGGAGGAATGCGGAAGTTATGATAGAACCATGACCCAAGTCCTGA
>NZ_JBSRZW010000035.1:0-25231 GCF_054058015.1 Thermostichus sp. MS-CIW-30 | reverse complement strand
GTGGATCGAACTGCACGGGCGGTCGGAAGCAGGAACCCGCCGAGACGACTGCGCAAGGAGCCATCCATGCGCAGCGTGGTAGGAATCTCCGGCCTTCAGGCCGGGGAGGATGTCAACGCCTTCCGCATACCCGAATATTGGCTGGAAACTCAGGGGCAATCAATCGTGTTGATTAACTGGAGACATTCCCCTGGTGCTCAAGGGTGTTAGCAGACCAGGGCTTGCTGCCGTTGTCGCTGTTGGCGTTCTAGAGCTTCAAACAGGGCTTGAAAGTTGGCTTCGCCAAAGCCTGTGGCTCCACCCAACCGTTGGATGACCTCGAAAAAAAACGTGGGCCGACCAAACAGAGGCTGAGTGAAGGTTTGCAACAACAGGGGGGGGTGTGGGGAATCAGAAGCAGGCAAGGTGGCATCCAAAAGGAGCTGCTGCTCCACCAAGTCGTGCCAGGAGATGGCGGGGGGCAACCCACCAGAACGGAGTATTGCTCCAGAAGCCAGCTCCCTTGCCAGGTTTGTGTAGTACTCCGGTGGCACCTGCAGAAAGTTTACGCCTCCCTGTCGCAGCCGGCGCACACTGGCGAAGACATCTGAGCTGTGCAACGCCGCATGTTGCAGGCCAGGGCCATGATGGGCATCCAAAAACTCCTGGATCTGGGAAGCGGCACAGGTGGGCTCGTTGATGGCCAACTGGATCCCGGCTTCAGGATCTCCCACCACCACACTTTCTAGGCCAGAGGTGTTGGTGCGGATGCTATAGCGATACAGAGACCGCCAACCCAGCACCTGCTCATACCAATCCGCCGCTGCCTGCAGGGATCCCTGCTCCACGTTCAATACCAGGTGATCCCAGTGGGAAAACAGGTTCTCCTCAGCAGGGGCTGAATCGGGGATCCCTGAGCTGGGGATCAAAGAATGCCTGAGTCCATAAGGAGTGCGCAGGCACAGAGCAGGGCAGCCTTCGTCTTCTGCCGGGATCCACTCCACTTGGGCTCCTCGCCTCTGCAAAAGCTCTGCCAAGCCCAACAGCTCTTGCTCCTCCACCGCCAAGGCCACATCCACCACCCCAGGCGAATGTTGCTGCAAATAGCGATCCACCTCATCCCCGGCGTGAGCCGGCTGAGATAGGCGCAAGCGCAGGGATCCCTGACGCAGACAGAGGGTACTGCCGAGCTGTCCTTCCATTCGGAAGCCCCAAACCTGACAAAAGTGTTCCTGCCAACGGGGCAGATCCCAAAGATAGAAGTGCAGGTGATGGATCCCTTGGACGATTCGATTGGACTGGTTCATAGAGCAAGGCACTGCTAAGGCAAAGGCCGAGTATCCTGACGTTCTCACGGCAACAGACGACCTGGGCCGTCCTACCTCAGCATAGGCCCGCCATTTGCCGATGGAAAAGCGTAAAACAACGTTAAGAAGATATTAAAACAGCATTAAGAAATAGGATGAAAATAAGATTAAAAAATCACGCAACCGAAAATATCCTCAGAGCGCAAGGGACTAAAATTAAATCAGGCGAGGTGTATTTAGAACGCCTAAAAAAGAAACAGAAGAGTTGCTAAAAGCCCTTCGTAGGATCCCTATAAGCCTTGCAGAGATCTATTGGTTCTTTAGCTCTCTTTTAGAGCCTGCGTGGGGCAAAGGCCGGGGTGCTGCCTCGCCCTGTCGATAGATTATCAGGCGTAATAGCCGGGAGGATTGTTATGGTTGCCAGTGTGCAGCGTTCTGTAGCATCACCTACAGAATTGAAGGCGGAACCAAGGACGGGATCCAACGCAGCCGGTCAAAAAGTTTTGAGCGATTTTGCAACGGGAGCCTGGCAGCGCTGCATCGACGTCAGAGACTTTATTCAGCGCAATTACACCCCCTACACCGGTGATGAAACCTTCTTAGCTGCAGCCACCGAGCGCACCCAGCGGCTGTGGGCCAAGGTCAAGGATTTGATGGCTCTGGAGCGAGAGCGAGGGATCCTAGATGCCGATACTGCCGTTCCCTCTACCATCACCAGCCACGCCCCTGGCTATATCGACCCAGAGCTGGAACAGATTGTGGGGCTGCAGACGGACAAACCTCTGAAGCGGGCCATCATGCCCTTTGGCGGCATCCGCGTGGTGGAGTCTTCCCTCAAAGCCTATGGCTACGAGTTGGATCCCCGCACCAAGGAAATTTTTACCCAGTACCGCAAAACCCACAACGACGGCGTTTTTGATGCTTACACCGAAGAGATGCGCCGCTGCCGCCGCTCTGGGATCATCACCGGCCTGCCGGATGCCTACGGTCGGGGTCGCATCATCGGGGACTACCGGCGGGTGGCCCTCTACGGGGTGGATCGGCTCATCGAAGACAAGCAGGCCCAAAAAGCCAGTCTAGACCTGGACACGATGGACGAAGAGACCATCCGCCTGCGGGAGGAGCTCTCCGAGCAGATTAAGGCCCTACAAGAGCTGAAAGAGATGGGATCCCGCTACGGGTTTGACCTGGGCCGTCCGGCAGCCAACGCCCGCGAAGCCATCCAATGGCTGTACCTGGCCTACCTGGCAGCCGTCAAGGAGCAAAACGGGGCGGCCATGTCCTTGGGGCGGGTGTCCACCTTCCTGGACATCTACATCGAGCGGGATCTGCAGGCCGGGATCCTCACCGAGGAAGAGGCCCAGGAGCTCATTGACCACTTTGTTATGAAGCTGCGCATGGTCAGGTTTTTGCGCACGCCCGAGTACAACGAGCTATTCAGCGGGGATCCCACCTGGGTTACCGAGTGCATCGGCGGCATGGGCCTGGATGGGCGGCCTTTGGTTACCAAAACCAGCTTCCGCATGCTGCATACCCTCTACAACCTTGGCCCAGCGCCCGAGCCCAACTTGACCGTGCTCTGGTCGGAGCGGCTGCCGGAAGCCTTCAAGCGCTACTGCGCCAAGGTCTCCATTGAAACCAGCTCCATCCAGTACGAAAACGACGACTTGATGCGCCCCTACTGGGGGGATGACTACGGCATTGCCTGCTGCGTGTCGGCCATGCGCATCGGCAAGCAAATGCAGTTCTTTGGAGCGCGGGTGAACTTGGCCAAGTGCCTGCTCTATGCCATCAACGGCGGTCGGGATGAGATCTCCGGCGAGCAGGTGGCTCCTGCTTTCGCCCCCATCACCGCCGATGTCCTGGACTACGACGAGGTGTGGCTGCGCATGGCGCAGATGATGGCCTGGCTGGCCAAGACCTACGTCAACACCATGAACATCATCCACTACATGCACGACAAGTACTGCTACGAGCGCCTGGAGATGGCCCTCCACGACCGGGACGTGCTGCGCACCATGGCCTTTGGGCTGGCCGGCCTGTCGGTAACTGCCGACTCCCTGTCTGCCATCAAATACGCGCGGGTACGGGCCATCCGGGATGAGCGGGGCCTAGTGGTGGATTACGCGGTGGAGGGCGACTTCCCCAAATACGGCAACAACGACGACCGAGTTGACTCCATTGCGGTGCAACTGGTGCAGACCTTCATGGCCGAGCTGCGCAAGCACAAGACCTACCGCAATGCCATCCCCACCCAGTCCATCCTCACCATCACCTCCAACGTGGTCTACGGCAAGAAAACCGGCAACACCCCCGACGGGCGGCGAGCGGGCGAGCCCTTTGCCCCAGGGGCCAACCCCATGCACGGCCGGGACACCAAGGGGGCGGTGGCGTCGCTGGCTTCGGTGGCCAAGCTGCCCTACGACGACGCTCTGGATGGGATCTCCAACACCTTCTCGATTGTGCCGGCGGCCCTAGGTCGCACAGCGGAGGAGCGGGTTGCCAATCTAGTGGGGCTGCTGGATGGCTACATGCGGGATGGCGGTTTCCACCTCAACGTCAATGTTCTCAACCGCGAGACCCTGCTGCATGCCATGGAGCACCCGGAGCTCTACCCACAGCTCACCATCCGGGTTTCCGGCTATGCGGTGAACTTCATCAAGCTCACCCGCGAGCAGCAACTGGATGTCATTAACCGCACGTTCCATCAACACTGCTAAAAGACCAGCCTGGGGATCCCTGAAGTCCGCCCATACCGGGGTCGATGGAAGGGATCCCCCATCGATAACCGAGGAGGCCCGATGACGATGACTGTTTGTAGCGCTGCGGATCTGGTCAGCCAGTATGCCTCAGGACGGCGCGATTTTCGGGAGATCGATTTGCAAGGGGCTAACCTGCAGGGGATCCATTTGGCCGGTGCCGATCTCAGCTATGCCGATTTCAGTGGGGCCAACTTGGCGGGGGCCAATTTGCGGGGGTGCGATCTCAGCTATGCCGATTTCAGTGGGGCCAACCTATTGGAAGCCGATCTGCGGGGATGTCTCCTCTTTGGCAGCAATTTCCGAGGGGCGCTCTTAGAAGGAGCCTTGTTGGATCACGCAGATTTCGATGCCTATACCCATTTCCCGAAGGATTTCGATCCCAAGGCCCACCGCCTGCACGGCATCACGGTGGATACCTCCGTGCCTAGCCCACACGACCCATCGGTCTGAGCTGGGTGGGATCCCCAAGCTGCCCTTTCAGCTTTTTATCCCCCTTTCTCCCTGCCAGCCAGGATAGCAGCGGTCTAGCTAAAAGACCCTAGGGATCTAAAAAAATCTAGTCCCAACCTAATCCAAAGAGAAATGGAAACTGTGTTCTATTTAACCTGAGTTAGCAATCTGGAAGAAAACCTCAAGATTGATTGATATTTTGCAAAAGTCATCCAGGATAAAAGTATGGATACCGTTATGAACCCCCTGACACCAATTGCTGGGCGCATTCACTCGGTGGAAACCTGTGGCACCGTCGATGGGCCAGGAATCCGCTTCGTAATTTTTACACAGGGTTGTCCACTTCGCTGTTTGTATTGCCACAACCCTGACTGTCGGGATCCGCAGGTGGGACAGCTTGTTACGGTTGAGTCTTTAATTGCCGAGATCCAACGTTACAAGAATTACTTGCGAGGGGGGGGAGTTACGGCTACCGGGGGAGAGCCTTTAATGCAACCCACCTTTGTAGCTGAGATCTTCCGTCGCTGTCATGAGTTGGGCTTGCACACGGCTTTGGATACTTCTGGCTATGGGCAACTGGAAGCAGCCAAGCCTGTGTTGGAGCATACAGATTTGGTGTTGCTGGATATCAAGTCTTATCTGCCGGAGCTGTATCGAAAGGTTACCGGCGTTTCGCTAGAACCCACTCTTAATCTGGCCCGCTATTTAGACCAGATCCACAAGCCTACCTGGATTCGTTTTGTGCTGGTTCCCGGCTTGACGGATCCCGAGGAAAACATTAAGGGTCTGGCCGAGTTTGTGGCCACCTTATCCAACGTGGAGCGAGTGGAAGTTTTGCCCTTTCACAAGATGGGGGAATACAAATGGCAGCAATTGGGATTGCCTTACACCCTTGCCGATGTCGATCCACCCACACCCGAACAGGTGAATCATGCCTTACAGATCTTTCGTGCCCATGGATTGGTGGCTGTTTGACCGTTCTGCAGTTTCAGCTTGGGTCAGCATAGCCAGGTCATGCTCAGATCCGAAGGGATCCCCAGTTGATCTCAAAGACCTCTGAACCATCTCCAGACCAGCCCTGAGTTGACCGGAATCCAAGTTGATCCCCAGGTTAGCTTTGCCGACTCCCAATGAACTGAAGAATACCCTAAGAGGAGGGATCCCCAATGGAAGTTTGCGTCACCTACCGCGATGGTGTTCAGTTCCAAGCGGAAAGCCGAGGGCACCGCATTCTCAGCGACCAGCCTTTGGACAATCACGGTCGAGATCAGGGAATGACGCCGCCGGAATGGTTTCTGGCTTCTCTGGGCGCCTGTGTTGGTTTTTATGCCGTCAAATATCTGGAAGCGCGGCAGTTGGATCCCAGTGGACTAGAGGTGGTGGTCACGGCGGAGAAAGTTGAGCATCCGGCTCGCCTAGACAACATTCACATTCGTGTAAAAACTGGGATCCCGCTGGACGGAAGGCATCAAAAGGGGCTGGAAAAAGCAGTTGATGCCTGCATCATTCACAATACGCTCACCCATCCCCCCACCCTGACCACCGAAATCCAAGTTCCTGCTCCTGTTGGCGCCTAGATTGCCATTCGGGTTATTCGACTATTTCCAACTATCCGATTGTCAATTGTTCCTATCGTCTAAGTCTTGATGAGTTTTGGAGGGATCCACCGATGCCAGTAACCAATCTAGCCGAGCTGGAAACCTTGATCCAGCAGGTGAAGGCTGCCCAAGCTGAATATGCAACTTTCACCCAAGAACAGGTAGACCGGATTTTTCACAGAGCCGCTCTGGCTGCCAACAACGAACGGATCCCGTTGGCCAAGCTGGCGGTACAGGAAACCGGCATGGGTATTGTGGAAGACAAGGTGATCAAAAATCACTTTGCCTCGGAATACATTTACAACAAATACAAACACGAGAAAACCTGCGGGGTTATCGAGCGGGATGAGAGCTTTGGCTACGAGCGCATTGCTGAACCAGTAGGGCTTTTGGCAGGTATTGTGCCGGTAACCAACCCTACCTCGACGACAATTTTCAAGGCTCTGATCACCCTCAAAACCCGCAACGGCATTATCTTTTCTCCCCACCCGCGGGCTAAACAATGCACCATTGCCGCGGCCAAAGTGGTCAGAGAAGCTGCCGAGGCAGCGGGCGCTCCTGTGGGGTTGATCGGCTGGATCGACGAGCCCACCATTGAGCTTTCTCAGGCCTTAATGCAGCATCCTGAGGTGAAGCTGATCTTGGCTACCGGCGGGCCTGGCATGGTTAAAGCGGCCTACTCTTCGGGCCACCCGTCTTTGGGGGTGGGAGCGGGCAATACCCCGGCAGTGATCGATGCCAGTGCCGATATTCCCATGGCTGTCAGCTCGATTCTGTTGAGCAAGACCTTCGACAACGGCATGATCTGTGCCTCAGAACAGGCAGTGGTGGTGGTGGATGCCATCTACGAGCAGGTCAAGGCCGAGTTCGGCCATCGGGGGGCCTACATTTTGGATCCGGAACAAACCGAAGCAGTGCGCCGCATCCTTCTCAAAGACGGTCGCCTCAATCCGGCCATTGTGGGCCAGTCGGTGCAGACCATCGCTGCCCTGGCCGGGATCCAGGTTCCCGAAGGTGCCAAGCTGTTGATTGGGGAAGTGGAGAAGGTGGGGCCGGAGGAGCCCTTCTCCTACGAAAAATTGGCCCCTGTTCTGGCCCTCTACCGCGCCAACGATTTCCACAGCGCCGTAGATGTTGCTGTCCAACTGGTCAATTTCGGCGGGCGGGGACACACCTCTGTTTTGTATACAGATCCCGCCAATCGAGACGATATTGCCTACTTTGAGAATGCCCTGCAAACCGGTCGAGTCTTGATCAACACTCCCTCTTCCCAGGGGGCAATCGGGGATCTCTACAACTTCAAGCTGGATCCCTCTCTGACTTTGGGCTGTGGCACTTGGGGAGGCAATTCGATCTCCGAGAATGTGGGGCCGCGCCACCTGCTCAACATTAAAACGGTAACCCAACGTCGGGAAAACATGCTCTGGTTTCGGATCCCGCCCAAGATTTACTTCAAGCCCGGATGTCTGCCTATTGCTCTGCGGGAATTGGCCGGCAAAAAACGCGCCTTTTTGGTGACCGATAAGCCGCTCTTTGAGTTGGGCATATTGCATCCCATCACCCAGGTTTTGGATGAGATTCGCGTGAGCTGGGATGTGTACCACGATGTAGAGCCGGATCCCACCCTCAGCAACGTCAATCGCGGTCTGGAGCAGTTGCGCCAGTTTCAACCGGATGTGATTATTGCGGTCGGTGGGGGATCCCCGATGGATGCGGCCAAGGTGATGTGGCTGATGTACGAGCAGCCCCAGGTGGAGTTTGATGGCTTGGCGATGCGCTTTATGGACATCCGCAAGCGGGTTTACGAGCTGCCCCCACTGGGACAAAAAGCTCAGCTCATCTGCATCCCCACCACTTCCGGCACCGGCTCCGAGGTGACGCCCTTTGCCGTGGTGACCGATGACCGGGTGGGGATCAAATACCCCCTGGCGGACTACGCCCTCACCCCCACCATGGCCATTGTGGATCCGGATCTCACCTTAAAGATGCCCAAGAAGCTAACGGCTTACGGCGGCATCGATGCCCTCACCCATGCTCTGGAAGCCTATGTGTCGGTGATGGCCAGCGACTTTACCGATGGGCTGGCCCTGCAGGCCATCAAGCTCCTGATGACCTACCTGCCGCGGGCCTACGAGAAGGGCGCCGAGGATCCCGAAGCGCGGGAAAAAGTCCACTACGCCGCCACCATTGCCGGCATGGCCTTTGCCAACGCCTTTTTGGGGGTGTGCCACTCCCTGGCCCACAAGCTGGGATCCACCTTCCATCTGCCCCACGGCCTGGCCAATGCCCTGATGATCACCCACGTCATCCGCTACAACGCCACCGACGCCCCCTTTAAGCAGGCCATCTTTCCCCAATACCGCTATCCCAACGCCAAGCACCGCTACGCGGAAATTGCCGATTACCTACAGTTGGGCGGGGCGGATGACGATGAAAAGGTCATGCGCCTGATTGAGGCCATCGAGGAGCTCAAGCGGAAGCTGGGGATCCCGGCCAGCATTCGCGAGGCCCTTAGCGAGAGCGAGCAGGCGTTCTACGACCGTCTGGAAGCGATGGCGGAGCAGGCTTTTGACGACCAATGCACCGGCGCCAACCCCCGCTACCCCCTCATCCAGGATATGAAGGAGCTGTACGTCTTGGCCTATCGGGGCTGCCGGGTGGATTCTGCCCTCTACCACCAGCCGGAACCAGTGTTGGCCTAAGGAGTAGGGTATGTGGCAACGACTGGATCCCAGTGTGGATATCTGGAGGGCCCGATCCCATCCCCTGAATCCCATTTTTCTGCCCCGTTCGGTGGCGGTGGTGGGGGCCACGGAGCGGGAGGGCAGCGTGGGGCGGACGGTGTTGTGGAACCTCATTAGCCACCCCTTTGGCGGCACGGTCTACCCGGTCAATCCCAAGCGGCACCAGGTGTTGGGGATCCGGGCCTACGAGCGGCTGTCCGCTCTGCCGGAGCCGGTGGATCTGGCCATTATCGCCATTCCGGCAGCGGGGGTGCCCAAGGTGGTGCAGGAGTGCGTAGAAGCCGGGGTCAAGGGCGCCATTGTTCTTTCAGCAGGCTTCAAGGAAACGGGCCCTGCTGGCTGGGAGCTGGAGAAGCAAATTCAGCAGACTATCCAATCGCGTCAGCGGGACGGAGTCCTTGGGAAGCTGCGCTTGATTGGCCCCAACTGCCTAGGGATCCAAAACCCTCACACAGGCTTAAATGCCACCTTTGCTGCCCAGATGGCCCGGCCCGGCAATGTGGGCTTCATCAGCCAAAGTGGGGCCCTGTGCACCTCGATCCTGGACTGGAGCCTGCAGGAAAATGTGGGCTTCAGCGCCTTTATCTCTCTGGGATCGATGCTGGATGTGGGCTGGGGAGACTTAATCGACTACTTGGGCGAGGATCCCCATACCCACAGCATTGTCTTGTACATGGAATCCATCGGGGATGCCCGCTCTTTTCTGTCCGCGGCCCGAGAGGTGGCCCTGAGCAAGCCCATCATTGTCATCAAGGCGGGGCGCACCCAGGCGGCAGCCCAAGCAGCCGCTTCCCACACGGGCTCCCTCACCGGCAGCGATGCGGTTTTGGATGCGGCCTTCCGCCGTTGCGGCGTGCTGCGGGTGGATCACATTGAAGATCTCTTCGACCTGGCAGAGGTGCTGGCCAAACAGCCCCGTCCTCAGGGCCCTCACCTGACCATCCTCACCAATGCCGGCGGGCCAGGGGTGCTGGCCACCGATGCCCTCATCCGCGCCGGGGGATCCCTGGCCGAGCTCTCCCCCCAAACCCTGGAGCAGCTTAACCAGATCTTGCCCCCCCACTGGAGCCACGGCAATCCCATTGATATTTTGGGGGACGCAGATCCGGAGCGCTTTGCCCAAGTTTTGGAAGTGGTGTTGCAAGATCCCGGCAGCCAGGGCTGTCTGGTCATCCTCACCCCCCAAGCCATGACGGATCCCACGGCCACTGCCGAGAAAGTGGTGGAGACCTGGCGGCGCAGTGGATCCCGGCAGCCTATCCTGGCCAGTTGGATGGGGGGAGCTGGCGTGGATGCGGGCGAGCACATCCTCAACCAAGCCGGGATCCCCACCTACCGCTACCCGGATCAAGCGGCGCGGGTGTTCGGCTATTTGTGGCGATTTAGCTACAACCTCAAGGCCCTCTACGAAACCCCCACCCTGGCTCCCACCAGGCCAGTGGAGCAGGAAAAAGTGCAGCAAACCCTTGCCCAGGCGAGGCGGGAAGGCCGCACGCTTCTCACGGAGGTCGAATCTAAGGAAATCCTGGCCGCCTACGGGATCCCCGTGGTGCCGACGCGGGTGGCCGAGAGCCCCGAAGCAGCAGTGGAAGCTGCCGAGGCCATGGGTTACCCGGTGGTGGTGAAGCTCTACTCCCACACCCTCACCCACAAAACCGATGTGGGCGGCGTGCAGCTCAACCTGCCCGATGCTGAGGCGGTGCGCCGGGCCTTCGGGCAAATCCTCCGCAACGTCAGCGAGAAAGCGGGGCCGGAGTACTTCCAGGGGGTCACGGTGCAGCCGATGGTGGACACGGATGGCTATGAGCTGATCCTGGGGAGCAGCCAGGATCCCCAGTTTGGGCCGGTGTTGCTGTTTGGCAGTGGCGGACAACTGGTGGAGGTGTTTCAGGATCGCTCCATTGGCCTTCCCCCCCTCAACACCACCTTGGCCCGGCGTCTGATGGAAAACACCCTCATCTACAAAGCCCTCAGGGGGGTGCGCGGACGCCCAGCCGTCGATCTGGAGGCCCTGGAACAGCTCTTGGTGCGCTTTAGCCAACTGGTGGCCGAGCAGCGGGAGATTAAAGAGATCGACATCAATCCGCTGCTGGCTTCCAGCGAGGGCCTGCTGGCTTTGGATGCCCGCGTCATTTTGCGAACCGAGCAGGATCCCCAGGTGCCCTTGGCCATCCGCCCCTACCCCACCCAGTACATCTGGCCCTTCCGGGACGGCATCACCATTCGCCCCATCCGCCCTGAAGACGAGCCTTTGGTGATCGATTTTCACCGCCACGTCTCTGATTACAGCGTCTATCTGCGCTACTTCCACCCGATCAAATACAGCGCCCGCATCGCCCACGAGCGCCTTACCCGCATTTGCTTTAACGATTACGACCGCGAGATTGCCTTAGTAGCAGAAAAACAGGAGCCAGAGGCCAATCGCGTCAGCGGGACGAAGTCCTTAATCCTCGGCATCAGCCGCCTCTCCAGAAAACATGGCTTTCCCCAAGAAGCAGAGTTTGCCATGCTGGTGGCGGATCCCTACCAACGGCAAGGGATTGGCACAGAGCTGTTGACCCGCCTCATTCAGGTGGCCCGCTGCGAAGGGATCCAGCGCCTCACCGGCGAGGTTCTTGGCGAAAACGAGGCGATGCGCCGCCTGTGTCAGCGGCTGGGGTTTCAGTTGCGCCCTTCTCCAGAGGATCCTGGCATTCTCAAGGCCACGCTGGATCTCGCTGTCGATGCGGCGATCCCCACCCCCTGTCCTGCCTAGGGATCCTTAAATAAAAACGGTTTGCCGACCGGCTTACCGTAGAATAGGAACAAGGGCCTGCTCCTTCCGCCTACAGCAAGCGGAGCCCCTCTGTCGGAGAGAGGCTGGGGGCGAGGGCGGCCCGAGGTTTTGAGGACGGCTATGGAGGTTACAAAGACAGGCGGGATCCAGAGGCTGCTGGCGAGCGGGGGACGGTGGCTGGGGATGGGATCCCTGCTGCTCTGCCTTCTGCTTGGCCTTGGCGGCTGTGGCCGAGGGGGGGGATTGCAGGGGGAAGTCAGGATCCTCCTCGCTTCTTTTGCGGTGACGCGGGATGCCTACCGGCAGATCATCCCTGCTTTTGAGGCCGATTGGCTGGCGAAAACGGGGCAACGGGTGCGCGTAGAAAGCAGCTACGGCGGCTCAGCAACGCAATCGCGGGCGGTCATCGACGGGCTGGATGCCGATGTGGTGGCCTTGGCCCTGGCTTTGGATGTGGAGCGCCTCGTGGCTGCGGGTCTCATCCAGCCGGGATGGGAAGCCCGTACCCCCAACCAAGGGATCGTTACCCGTTCGGTGGCAGTAATTGTAACGCGGGAGGGCAACCCCCAGGGGATCCGCTCTTGGCCGGATCTGGCTCGGCCAGGCTTGCAGGTGGTTACCGCCAACCCCAAAACCTCAGGGGGGGCTCGCTGGAACTTTTTAGCCCTCTGGAGCGCTGTCCCTGAACCTCAGGCCCTGGCCTTCACCACCCAGGTCTACAAAAATGTCCGCATTTTGCCGCGGGACTCGCGGGAGGCCACCGATGTTTTTTTCCAAAAAGGGCAAGGGGATGCCCTGCTCACCTACGAACATGAGGTGATCCTGGCGGGCTTGCGCGGCCAATCCCTGTCCTATGTGGTGCCGGATCCCAACATTTCCATCGACAACCCCGTAGCCGTGGTGGATGCCAATGTGGATCGCAAAGGTACCCGTGCCGTGGCCGAAGCCTTTGTGGACTACCTATTCACCCCAGAAGCGCAGCGGGCCTTTGCCGAGGTGGGCTTTCGCCCGGTGGAGCCGACGGTGGCCCAAGAGTTTGCCTGGCGTTACCCTCCTGTTGAGAAGCGGGTTACCGTCGCCGACCTGGGAGGCTGGGAGGTTGTCCAAAGCGGCTTTTTTGCCGATGGGGCCTTGTTTGACCGCATCCAAGCTCAGTTGTAGGGAGTCTCCCTTGTTTTGGATCCCCATTCAAGTTATCTTGGGAGCTATATCAACGGTTTGTTGACAGGTTTACCGTAGATTAGCCGCGGGTTTAACTGCCCTCACCCTCTCCAGAAGACTCAGCCGGCAACCATCCAGCAACTTCTCAGGCAAACCACTAGCTAGGCAGAACCTATGGGTATCACCATCGAAGGGGTATCGAAGCGTTTTGGGCAGTTTCAGGCCCTTCACCCCACCGATCTCACCATTCCCACGGGATCCCTGGTTGCCCTCTTGGGGCCATCGGGTTCTGGCAAATCCACCCTGCTGCGCCTGATTGCCGGCCTAGAAAAGCCGGATACGGGGCGGATTTCCCTCACCGGGCGGGATGCTACCCATGCCAGCGTCCAGGAGCGCAACATTGGTTTTGTTTTTCAGCACTACGCCCTGTTCAAGCACATGACGGTGCGGCAGAACATCGCCTTTGGCTTGGAGATCCGCAAGGCTTCACGGGCCGAGATCCGGGCGCGAGTGGATGAGCTGTTGGAGCTGGTGCAGCTATCGGGGTTCGGGGATCGCTACCCCTCTCAACTCTCGGGGGGGCAGCGGCAGCGGGTGGCCCTAGCCCGCGCTTTGGCGGTGGAGCCGCAGGTGTTGCTGTTGGATGAGCCCTTTGGGGCCCTGGATGCCAAAGTCCGCAAAGAGCTGCGCAAGTGGTTGCGGCGCCTGCACGATGAGGTGCATGTGACAACGGTATTTGTAACCCATGATCAAGAGGAAGCCATGGAGGTGGCGGATCAGATCGTGGTGATGAACCAGGGGCGGATCGAACAGGTGGGATCCCCGGCAGAAATCTATGACCATCCAGCTACACCCTTTGTGATGAGCTTTGTCGGCCCGGTCAACGAGCTTTCTCCCCGCTCCCAACTCTTTTGCCAGCTTCCCGAGGTGCAGGCCGGCCCGCATCAGCTTTTTTTGCGCCCCCACGATGTGCAGATTGAGGTCAACCCCGGCAGCAGTGGTGTTTCTGCCCGCGTTAAGGAGATCATCCACCTGGGTCGGGAGATTCAGGCGGAGCTGGTTCTGAGCGACGGCGGATCCCTGTGGGCCCATCTCAGCCGCGAGCAATATGCCAACCAACCCCTGCAGGTGGGGCAGCAGGTCTATGTGCGCCCCAAGGTGGTGAAAGCCTTTCCCGTCAAAAAAACCGAGATGACCGCAATGCCGGTGGGAGCTTGAGAAACGTTGCTGCAAGCTTTGTCTCAACTGTCTTGGCCGTGGCGGCTGACCCTGGGCTATCTCTTCTTGATGTTGATTCTGCCGCTGGCTGCCTTGATTGCCAAGTCCAGCAGCGTGGGCTGGGCGGAGTTTTGGCGGATCGCGACGGATCCCGTGGCCCTCTCCGCCTATGAAGTTACTTTTGTAACCGCGTTGCTGGCGGCTCTGATCAACGGCGTGATGGGCACCCTGACTGCCTGGGTGCTGGTGCGCTACGCCTTCCCCGGCAAAAAGCTTCTCGAGGGGTTGATCGATCTGCCGTTTGCTTTGCCCACCGCCGTGGCCGGCCTCACCCTGGCAACGGTTTACAGCAGCAACGGCTGGATTGGATCCCTTTTGGCCCCCTTGGGGATCCGCATCTCCTTTACCCGCTTGGGGGTGGGGGTGGCGATGCTGTTTATTTCTTTTCCCTTTGTGGTGCGGACGGTGCAGCCGGTGTTGCAGGAGCTGGAGAAAGATGTGGAAGAGGCAGCCTGGAGTTTGGGGGCTTCCCGCTTTCAGACCTTCCGGCGCGTGGTGCTGCCCCAGATTCTGCCGGCAGTGCTCACCGGGGTGGCCCTGGGGTTTTCCCGCGCCGTGGGGGAATACGGCTCTGTGGTGATCATCGCTTCCAGCATTCCCTTTCGGGACTTGATTGCGGCGGTGCTGGTGATTCAGCGGCTGGAACAACACGACTATGCTGGGGCAACCGTGATCGGAACGGTGATGTTGGGGATCTCTTTCCTGTCGCTGGTGGTAATTAACCTTCTGCAAGCCTGGGGAAGCCGCCATGAAACCTAAGGGGGTATCGGGTGTCAAGCCGGAGCCATCGACAAACCCTTGGCTGTCGGGCCTGTTGATCGGGATCGTCGGGCTCTACATCGCGCTGCTGCTGGGGATCCCGGTGGTGAACATCTTCTATCAGGCGTTTCGAGAAGGGATCCCAGCCTTTCTCCATCGCCTGACAGAGCGGGAGTTGCTCAGTGCCCTGCGATTGACGGTGCTAACCGCCCTGGTCGTTGTGCCCCTCAATACCTTTTTCGGCCTCTGTGCTGCCTTGGCCATTGCTCATCGGCGTTTTCCGGGGCGGGCGCTGCTGCTGAGCCTGATCGATCTGCCCTTTTCCATTTCCCCGGTGGTGGCTGGCCTAATGCTGGTGCTCATCTTCGGGCGTCAGGGTTGGCTGGGATCCTGGAACTTGCGGGTTATCTTTGCATTTCCGGGCATTGTGTTGGCAACGGCTTTCATCACCCTTCCTTTTGTGGCGCGGGAAGTGTTGCCGGTGTTGGAGGAGGCAGGCACCGACCAGGAAGAAGCCGCCAAAACGCTGGGGGCGACCCCCTGGCAGATCTTCTGGAGAATCACCCTGCCCAACATCCGCTGGGGCCTTCTGTACGGCGTCATCTTGACCAATGCCCGCGCCATGGGGGAGTTCGGCGCTGTGGCTGTGGTTTCCGGCAACATCATTGGCCGCACCCAGACCTTGCCCTTGTTCGTGGAAGATGCCTACCGCAGTTATGCCACCGGCTCAGCCTATGCGGCGGCGGTGGTGCTCTCCTTGCTGGCGGTGGTAACCCTAGTGGCTAGGGAGTTCCTTGAGCGGGGATCCCATTCCCGCCGGATCTTTTGATCCGTCAGGGTGTGGATCAGACGGGCTCGGTGAGGATCTCTGGCAGACAAACCTTAGTGCCCCCCAGGCCGCAGTAGCCGCGCGGATTCTTGGCCAGATATTGCTGGTGGTAGTCTTCGGCGTAGTAAAACTCAGGCGCGTCTAAGATCTCGGTGGTGATCTGGCCGTAGCCGTGGGCCGTTAGGGCCTGCTGATAGAGATCGCGGGTTTTTTCCGCCAGCTCCCGCTGCGCCGGAGAATACACATAGATGCCGGAGCGGTATTGGGTGCCCACATCATTGCCCTGGCGCATCCCCTGGGTAGGGTCGTGATTTTCCCAAAACACCTTCAGCAGTTGGGCATAGCTGACCTGAGCTGGGTCGTAAACCACCCGCACCACCTCGTTGTGGCCAGTCAGGCCAGTACAGACCTCTTCGTAGGTGGGGTTGGGGGTAAACCCGCCAGCGTAGCCCACCGCTGTGCTGAACACCCCTGGCACCTGCCAAAACTTGCGCTCTGCCCCCCAGAAGCAGCCCATGCCGAACATGGCCAGCTCCATGCCCTCGGGAAAAGGCGGCTGCAGCGGATGGCCATTGACAAAATGCCGATTCACGATCACCATCGGCTCGGCCCGGCCCGGCAAGGCTTCTTCCGGTTTGGGCAGGGACAGTTTCTTGCCAAGTTTGCCAAAGCCAAAGAGCACCATAGGGACAGCCCGATACATTCGTTAACACTTATCAGCCTAGCTCAGTTGGCTCCTCATGTGTTGGAAAAATCCTTGATCGGGTCAGCTCACCGATTCAAAAGCCCCCAGCCGCTTGGCCACTAGCAGATAGACGGTCATGATCCCCATCGGCACAACCGTGAAGGCTGCCGCCAAGGGAATGTTGCCAGAGGTGCCCTGAAAGGCGAGAACTGCCTGCCCGATGAAATAGCTGGAATTGCCCAGAGAATAAGGCACCACAAAATCTCCTAGCGTTAAGGAAAAGGTGAAGACCGACCCGGCCAGGATCCCTGGCAAGGCGAGGGGAAGAGTAACATGGCGGAACGTTTGCCAACCCTGAGCTCCCAAATCTGCAGAAGCCTCAATTAAGCTATCAGGCACTCGCTCCAAAGCCGCCTGGATCGGCAGAATCATATAGGGCAGCCAAACATAGAGAAACACCAAGAAAATACCCAAGTTGGATACGGCCAGCGATGGCCCACCGATCCCGGGCAACTGCAAAATCTTTTCCACCCAGCCCTGTAGGCCCACATGGGTGAGTAGATAGGTAAGGATCCCTTCTTTAGCCAAGATCAACTTCCAGGCATAAACCCGAATCAAATAACTAGACCAAAGCGGTAGGAGCACCAACAAATACAAAAAGCCCTTCCAGCGAGGAGAGGCCAGTCTGACCATGGTATAGGCCAGAGGAAAAGCCAACACAATGGCAGCCAAAGTGACTGCCAAAGCCATAGTCAAGCTGCGGACAAAGATATCCACATTGGCCGGAGTGAGCAGCTCTCGATAGGTGGCCAAAGTAAACTTTCTCAGGATCAGGCCGGTAAAGGGATCCAGATGATAAAAACTTTGCAGCAGCAGCGCCAGCAGCGGCCCCAAGTAAAAGACCAGCAACCAAATGAGAGGTGGCCCCAACAGAATGGCAAGGGTGAGCGTCGGGTGACGATAGAGGAATCCAAACAGATCGGGTTTATCGGTTATTTGAGTTGTTTTGGTCATGGCCAGGCAGCTATGAAGATTAGCTTTTCATTCCCTTTTTTGGTGTTATTGGAATTGTAGGTCGATGATCCGATAGAATCCAATAGAGTTGGGATTGAGAAAGTGCGAATAGGCAAGAGGAATACCTGCTGGCGAGCATCCTTCGAGGGAAAACGGCAATCAGAAGATGCCGGTATCTTGGCGGGAAGTGGAGGGCCATCGCAGGCAGGGATCCTTTGAACCTTTTGGGGGCATTGGGAGTCAGACAAAGCAAGGTTGAGAACAAGGGAGCGTCCTCTCGTGCAGGCGGCAAAGGATACATCCGATTGGGAGCTGATCCAGCGCTGCCTCAACGGCGACAGCCAGAGCTTTCGCCAACTCTACCGCAAATACCAGCAGTCGGTACGGAATATCCTCTATCCCTTGTGTGGAGCCGATCTTTTGGATGACCTGGTACAGGAAGTGTTTATTCGTGCCTGGAAAGGGTTGCCTCGGTTTCGCGGCTCGGCCCAGTTTTCCACTTGGCTGTATCGCATCTGTTGGAATGTGGCCTCAGATCAGCGGCGGCGCTGCGCCCGGCAACACTCCCAAACCCAAAACCTGGCCCTCGGATCGGATGTCGCTCACCCTGGCCCCGACCTGATGCACTTGCACTACCAACAGGCTCTACAGCAAAGCATGGCTCAGCTTAGCCCTGAACACAGAATGGTTGTAAACTACCCGACCCTGACTGCTTCGCAGCACAGGGCGGGCTTTCGGTAGCCCTGCAGTTGGCAAGCCAACCACGAACCTCTAGGCTGGTTTACAGCAGCCCCCAAAAGCGCAATCACATTCGCACCATTCAAATCCGCATCCCCTTCCCATCCACAGTGTCCACACTTAAACTTCTTTCCACTGCGGTAGGATTGCGCAGGGTCGGGATGAATGTGCAAACACCGGTGGCAGGTCTGCGACGTGTAGGCAGGCGGCACCAGAATCAAAGCAACCCCCGCACGCAGAGCCTTGTACTCCAAAAATTGACGGAGTTGATAAAACGCCCAACTGTTGGCCCTGCGCCGTTCGGCTTTGCTGCGTGGCTGTTGATTGACTCTTTTCCGGATCCCTGTCAAGTCTTCCAGAGCAAGAGCGCTGTTTGTCGCCTTTGCCCTAGAGACAATAGCTTTGGAGATGCGATGATTGACCCACGCCTGAAAGCGCCTCTCCTTGCCAGACAGCCGTTGCAACAGTTGACGGCATCTGCGCCGCGAACTGCGGGTGCCCTTACTGGCTTTGCGTTGAAGTACCGCCCTCAGCTTGGAGTAGTGGTCTCGGATTCGGTTCAACTGCTGTCCATTCCAGTTGTCCCCCTCTGACGTATGGGCAATATCCGTCCTTCCCAAATCCACGCCCAGCACTCTATCCGTGCCTTGCGGTGGGGATGGCTCCGCTTCCACACAGATCTGAATAGAGTAGGAGCCGTCTTTACGCTTGACCAGAGTGGCAGATTTGGGATTGGAGCCTGCCAACTGTTCTCTCTGGTAGCGGCCAATCGCCAGCTCAAAGCGCTCTCGACCCCCAACCGTGGTCAGCGACACCGTCCAGTCTTTCTCGCGGAACGAAAAGATACGGGCATCGTAGGTCGCAAAGCCTCTCTTGAACGCTTTGACCGGACGGTTTTTCTGTCGGGCAACTTTACGGGCACCGGCCAGCCGTCTGCAGACCTGCTGAGCCAAGTTACTGGACAAGCCAAACCGAGCGCGAATCTGGTAATAGCAAAGGGACTGGAGTTTGACTGCGTTGACTACTTTTTCTGGTGTGTTTTGGTTGACCCAGTTCAACGCCTGCACAAAGGCATCCATTGTCGCATCCAACTTTGCGGCTTGCGACTGGGACACCTTGAGCTTGCAGGAGACGGTCAGGACTTGAGTCATGGTTCTATCATAACTTCCGCATTCCTCCCGGCACTGACCCTACGGGTACAGTGCGGGGCTCCTGCGATTTCTAGCTGAAAATTCTCGAAGAGGCCGCTCCATTTTAATTGGATGGCTGGTTGGTATGAGCTGTTATGGTCATTTAAACAGGAATGAAACATTTCCGCCTGGCTCCCCTCTTCCTCTGAGAGAAGGGGTGAAGGCAGTGGCAGGGAGCGTTTGGGGAGTGTCTCAACCTAGCTTGAAATGACTATAACAAGGCGCTTAAATATCCAGGGCAACAATGACAGGGGCATGATCGCTGGGTTTTTCGGCCCGCCGTGGCTCAACATCGATCCAGCAAGCGGTGGCTTTCTCCTGTAGCTCACGAGACAGATAATGATGATCAATGCGCCAGCCGCGATTCCTTTGAAACCCCCCCGAGCGATAGTCCCACCAGCTAAAATGGCCGGGATCTGGGGTGAACCTGCGAAACGCATCTTCAAACCCTAAAGCCAGGATCTCCCGCAGGGCTTGTCGCTCCGGTTCGGAAGCCATGATTTCTCCCGCTTTTTGGGGATCATAAATATCCCGATCTTCCAGGGCAATGTTAAAGTCCCCGCAGAGCAGGATGGGATCCCCTTGGCTCAGGGCAACGGCGAGGTAATCCTTCAGCGTGGCTAGCCAGCGCAATTTATAGGCGTATTTTTCCGATCCCACCTCAGAACCGTTGGGCACATAAAGGTTGAGAATACGGATCCCGCGGTAGATGGCGCTCATCAGCCGCTTTTGCTCGTCCAAATCTGCCGCCGCAGGCAGCAGCGCACCAAACCCCCGTTCTACTTTTTCCGGGGGATCCCGGCTGATCAGAGCCACACCGTTGTAGGACTTTTGCCCGTAGACCTCCACATGAAAGCCCCGCTCCTGAAAAGCCGTCCGGGGAAAGTCCTCATCTACCACCTTGGTCTCCTGCAGGCAGAGCACATCCAGGGATCCCTGGCTGTCCAGCCAAGCCAAAACCTGAGGCAGCCGGGTGCGAATGGAGTTGACATTCCAGGTAGCCACTTGCATGAGGGATCCCGCTCACTCCACCAAGGCCCTTCCTCGGATTTGGGCCAGCCGCTCCGCATCCAGTACCTCACCCTCAGTGTAGTAGCCGGCAGCTTTTTTGGCCTCGATCTCCACACGGGCATCCGCCGGGATCAGCTCTTCTGGGATGGGCACCCGCTGCAGAACCTCAATGCCGGAGTTGGTGATGGCTCGATACTTGAGGTCGCTCATGGAAATCAGGCGATCGATTCGGGTTATGCCCAGCCAATGGAGCACATCCGGCATCAACTCCTGGAAGCGGATGTCTTGCACCCCTGCCACACACTCGGTACGGGTGAAGTAGGCATCGGCCCGATCCCCTCCTTCCTGGCGCTTGCGGGCGTTGTAGACCAAAAACTTGGTCACCTCTCCCAAGGCGCGGCCTTCTTTGCGCAGGTACACAATCACCCCAGCTCCACCGGCCTGGGCCGTCTTAACGCATTCCTCAATGCCATGCACCAGGTAGGGGCGGCAGGTGCAAATATCCGAGCCAAACACATCGGAACCATTGCATTCGTCGTGAACCCGCACCGCCAGGGGCAAAGCCGGGTCGGTGATGGCGGCCACTTGCCCGATGATGTACACCGTCTGGCCACCGATGGGCGGCAAAAACACCGATAGGTCTGGGCGAGTCACCAATTCTGGAAACATGCCTCCCGTCTGCTCGAAGAGGGTGCGGCGCAGCAGGCTTTCGCTCACCTGCAATCGTTTGGCGATCCCCGGCAGGTACCAGACCGGCTCGATTGCGGCTTTGGTGACCACCAGGCTGCCGTTGTCTTTGAGGATCCGGCCATCCACCCGTAACCGCCCTTTGTTGACCGCCTCCTGCAGTTCGGGCATGTGGATGTGGGCCTGAGTAATGGCAATAGTAGGGCGAATATCGTAGCCCTGGGCATAGAGGGGGGCAAAGACTTCCCCCACAACTGCTCCCCAGGGATCCAAGGACACAATCCGGTCTGGATCTCCCCAGCTTGGGTGAGGGCCAATCGACACCACCGGGGCAGTATGGGTTAAATCGGCGCGGTGATCCGCCTGCAGAGAGCCACTGGCTACAGCTAATGCCCGGTAAACAGCGTAGGCTCCCGAATGAGTGCCGATGACATTGCGATGGGCAAGATTGGTCAGGCTACCCACCACCGGCCCCCGCCGCAGCGGATCCAAGGCTCCCCAGCGGATCGGCTGGGCTTGCGTCCCATGAGGGGAGGGATGGGAAGTCAGGACAATGTGATGAGGACGGGAGGAAGGTTTGCTCATGGTCCTCAAGTGCTTGGAAAACTAAGAATCTGGAGAAAGCAGTATTATAGGCCATCCCCAGCCGTTTCCAGAGAGCCTGACCCTTCTTTTGGGGTGCCTAGACAACGATTTTGGCCAAACCCAAGGGGCGGATCCCTGCCGGCGAAACCTCGACCCGATAGGGCAACATCTCTACCCCGACCTGCAGGGCCTCACGAAACAGACGGGCATAGCGGGGATCCCGTTCTTCGCCGGGGGCAAACTCGGTGCAATCGGCGCGATTGATCCAGTACATCAGCAGAGCCCGCTGCCCCTGTTGGCGGATCTGGATCAGATCTTCCAAGTGTTTTTGGCCGCGGGTGGTCACCGTATCGGGAAACAGCGCGCGGGATCCCTTGGCCCAGGTGGTATTCTTCACCTCCAAATAGGCCGAGCCAGCGTCTCCTGTCAGCAGAAAGTCGATTTTGCTCTTGCCGCAGGTCACCTCCCGTTGCCGGCGAGAAAACCCTGCCAATTGAGGAAACCACCCTCGCTCCAGCCCCCAGTCCACCAGGCGATTGGGCAAGCTGGTGTTGATCCCCACCCATACCCCATCCACCTGGATCATTTCCCAGGTGTAGGCCAGTTTCCGTTTCGGCTCTGGGTGATGGGAGAGGTACACAGGTGCCCCCACCTGACAGACCCCACTCATCGGCCCCGTGTTGGGGCAATGGGCGATGATCTGTTGCCCGTTTTCCAGCTCCACATCGGCCAAAAACCGCTTGTAGCGGCTGCGCAGCACCCCTCTGTGCAAGGGGCTCGAAAAGCGGTAAGGCACCGGCCCATCCCTGCACTCCATCCGCAAAGCCTCTCCTTATCGTAGGTATTTTTTCTTTAGGATTTTGGAAATCTTCTCCGGGGATCGTCTCTCCTGCGCTAGGGTAAATCATGTGTCCCAGGGCTTGGGGCAGCCTTTTACGGCTTTTTCCGACTTCATGGGAATTCTGCAGATCACTCTGGGAAGCAGTAAGATCCCTATCGCACAAGAGAGGCGTCTGCATTAGCTGTAGTCAGTGCTGCCGGAAAGAGCTGTATTGGCGATTAAACCCATTTAACACCTCTTTTTTCTGCCCTTTTGTCAAAACTTGGAGAAGAAAACCCGAATGCTGCGTCTTGATCCTGATCCCGGCTTTCAGCCTGCGGATCCCTTGCAGGACAACCGTGGGCGTGTGGCCATATTCATCGACGGATCCAATCTGTTCTATGCCGCTCTGCAACTGGGCATTGAGATCGACTACACCCGTCTGCTGAAGACTCTGAGTGGTCGGTCGCCCCTTTTGCGCTCTTTTTTCTACACCGGCGTCGATCGCAACAACGAAAAGCAGCAGGGGTTTTTGCTCTGGATGCGCCGCAATGGCTACCGCGTGGTTACCAAAGAGCTAACCCAGTTGCCCGATGGATCCAAGAGAGCCAACCTGGATGTGGAAATTGCCGTGGATATGCTGTCGCTGGTGCGCTGGTATGAGACGGCTGTGCTGGTGAGCGGCGATGGAGACTTGGCCTATGCGGTCAATGCCGTTAGCTACCAAGGGGCACGAGTGGAGGTGGTCAGCTTGCGTTCCATGACCAGCGATCAACTGATCAACTTGGCGGATCGCTACATCGACCTGGAATCCATCAAAGACCAAATCAAGAAGACCAACCGTCCCTCCTCCGCCTACCTGTACCGACCGGGGTTCACCGCCGATGAGGAGGACGAGGGATAACTTTCCCTCCCCCACAGGGAGAAGGGAAAGCAGAGCAACGGGGGGCTTACTGGGCTTTCCAATTTGAAGGGATCCCTTGCAGCAGGTAAACCGGGTTCAGGGGGGCAAAGCGGGTGCCCTCGGCCAGGACGGCAGAGCGGGAGATCTGAACGTGATCTACTCGAACTTGCCAGCCCCGAGAACGCAGCCATTGCAGGGCTTCACTGCAGGTTTCTAGGGTAGCGAAGTTGGCCACTAAGATCCCTCCAGGCCGCAGGCGGGCTTCCACCACCGGCAGCAGGTCGCGGATCCCTTTGCCGCCGCCGCCCAGCACCACCCGATCTGGGTCGGGCAAGTTGGCCAACACTTGGGGGGCTGCCCCCGGGATCACCTGCAGGTTCTCTGGGCCAAAGCGTTGCCGGTTGCGCCGAATCAGACAGATGCCCATGGCGTTGCGCTCGACAGCATAGACCTGGAGCCGAGAAGAGAGGCGGGCTATTTCGATGGCCACCGAGCCGGTGCCGGCACCGATGTCCCACACCACGCCCTCCTGGGGGAGCTGCAGGGATCCTAAGGTGAGCAGGCGGATGGGCTGCTTGGTGATCAAGCCGGGCTGGTCGGGAAAGGTGTAGAACTGGTCGTCCGGGATCCCGACCAAAGGCCAGCGATGGGGATCTGGCTCCGGCTCTACTCGTCGCAGCACCACAACGTTGGGGCTGGGGAAAACGGCGTCTTCCCCTTCTTGGAGGGGCACGACCTGTTCTTGAGGGGATCCCAGTTGACTACAGACCCAGGCTTGGTAGCGCACCGGCAGCCGCAGGTCGGCAATGAACTGGGCCAAGACGGTCGGTGTATGCTCCGGATCGGTGAGCACCACGATCACAGGGGATCCCTGCTTGAGAACGGCTTCCAACCGCTCCACTCCCCGCCCGTGCAGGCTGAGGATGGTCGCCTCCTGCCAGGGGATCTGCAGGCGGTTCAGGGCCAGCTGCACCGAGCTCACCTGCGGATAGAAGGCCAACCGCTCCGCTGGGAAATACTCCGTCAACAGCCGCCCGATCCCGAAAAAAAGCGGATCCCCGCTGGCCAACAAAACTAGGGATCCCTGAGCCATCTCCTGCTGCAAAAGCGGGATCCAACTTTCCACCGGCCCGGTGAGCGGGATCTTGCGGGCCGGATGATCGGTAAAGTGCCGGAGCAGATGAGGGGCTCCTGCCAAAACCCTGGCTTGGGAAAGGGGGGGGATCCCCCAGGAAGCCACAGAGCCATCCCCCGCTACCCCTACGACCGCAAGCTGAGGTGACCGCCCAGGTGCTGCCGTAGCCATTTAACGTTCGACAGGTGGGTGGTATTGGCGCATGTGATTGAGAAAATCCAGTCGCAGCTCCGCCACTTCCCGTTGCATTTCCCGCATCTCCCGAATAAAGCTGAGTTGAGCCTCGATCAGGCGGCCATCGCGCTCCCGAAATTGCTCCATCATCATGGCTTGCGCTTCCCTCAGTTCGGCAAACCCAGCCTGCATATCTCGGCGGCACTCCTGTATGGCCACCTCCAGCTCGTCTCCCCGCTCTTCGTTCTGTCGAATCCGCTCCTGGTTCTGTTGGATCAACGCCCTGATCTCCTGGATTTCGGTCTGGAGTTGGGCTTCCATAGCCTGCCGCTCGGCCCGCATTTCGGCCATCTGGGCCTCAAAGCGCTCGGCAGATCGTTGCTGCTCGGCCCGCATTTCGGCCATCTGAGCCTCAAAGCGCTCGGCAGATCGTTGCTGTTCAGCCCGGATCTCGGAGATTTGGGCTGCAAAGCCCTGCCGCATCTCAACCATCTGAGCCTCAAAGCGCTCAGCCGACCGCTGCTGCTCGGCTCGCATTTCGGCCATCTGGGCCTCAAAGCGCTCGGCAGATCGTTGCTGTTCAGCCCGGATCTCGGAGATTTGGGCTGCAAAGCCCTGCCGCATCTCAACCATCTGAGCCTCAAA